>CAMHBH010000056.1 GCA_946183175.1 uncultured Oscillibacter sp. | reverse complement strand
GTGCTCATGGACAGCATGCTCAACCCCGGGCGGGAGGCCGAACACCGCGACGAACTCCTCGACGCCCTCGACATCCTGCGGCGCGGGAGCTATACGGAAGCGGCACTGCGCGACGCGAAAGGAGTGGAACTGTGAACGTAAAACGTATGCTGGCGCTGTTGCTGGCGGCATTCGTCAGCGTGACTGCGATGTCGTCGATACTCGCGGACGGGAGCGTATCGGGGCCGGAGCCGGAGGCGTCGGACTTGCCGGGGGACGCCCGGGAGAGCGTCGCCGCGGATTTGCCGGGGGACGCCCTCGATACCGTCGTCGGACAGTGGACGATGGACGAATTGAAGGCGATGGACGAGCCGCCCGTCACCGGGGACGCCTTCGTAGACGGGCAACTGCAACAGCTCTGGCAGTCCCTGCGCCCGCCCGCGCCGATAATCCCGGAGCCTGCGTCTGAGTTTGTGGAGGAGCCGGACGCCGCCGACACCCCGGAGGCGTCGGCGGTGGCGGGGCCCGACGACGGCGGGGAGCGTCCGTCGCAACCCCTCACCCGCGAGGAGGAGCGCGACGCCCGCAAGCGGGAAAGTCTCGTCGGGAGCAGTACCGAGACCGCCGGGACGCTGTCGGAAGTCCGCTTCGAGGAGTTGGAGGGCCGGACGCGCGAGGACAATTTGACCGTCCGGGCCATGCGCGAGAGCGTCGCCGGACTGGAAACTATGGACTATGACAAGATGGAGGACGACTTGCTGAAAGCCCTGAATGGCCTCTCCGCGCAACAGGATTTTCTAAGCCTTGCGGCCAACGAGCCCCTCGCGCAGACGTTCGCCGTCTCGTCGTTGCAGACGCAGTACGACAGCCTCTACTCGACCTTTGAACAGCTCCGCGACGGCACCACCCGCCGGAACAGCCGCGACACCATATTGCAGTTGACGAACGCCATGGACCAGGTCGTTATGGGTACCGAGACGCTTTACATCGCCCTTATCGCCATGCGTGACCAGTGGAACGCCTTGAACCGCCAGCTCGACGCCCTCAACCGTACCGTGGAGGAACTCGAACTCCGCTACAGTCTGGGACAGATTTCGGCGCTGACGCTGAATCAGGCCAAATCGGGCCGGACGGCGCTTTCCAGCGGCATGCGGACACTGGAAATGAATATCCGAACGTATAAAATGCAGTTGGAAAACATGCTGGGCGCGGCCCTGACGGGCGAAATCGAACTGGGCGAACTGCCGAGCGTCACCGAAGAGCAGATAGCCGCCCTCGACGCCGAACGCGATTTCGCCGCCGCGCGCGAGAAGAGCTACGAACTCTACGCCGCCTCCCGTACGCTACAGGACGCCAACGAAACGTATCTGTCCAGCGCCGAACAGTACCGCTACAACGAGAACAATTCCTCGTACCAGATGGCCCGGCATACCTGGACTGCCGCGCAGGATACCTATAACGTCACCGTCCGGGGCTACGAACTGAAGTTCCGCACCCTCTCCGAACAGGTACACGACTACTATCAGGTACTCACCGCGTCGCGGGAGGCCCTGGAGGCGCAGAGGCTGGAATACCAGGCCAAGGAGCTACAGCACAGACAGGGCAATCTCTCGCAGAACGCGCTCCAGACCGCCCGCGACACCTTGAGCGAAAAAGAGGAGGCCGTACAAACCGCCGCCAACAACCTCTTTTCGTCCTACAATAACTATTGCTGGGCCGTGCAGACGGGCATTCTGAACTGATGGAGGCCGGATACATGAAAAGAACGCGTACAGTCGCGGCGTTACTCTCCGCCGCGCTGTTGACTATGACCCTCAGCGCGTGCGGCGGGCGTGCCGACACCGCCGCCGAAGACACCCCCGCCGCGCAGACTTTCGGTACCGCCGTACAGGTTCAGCGCGTCACCGCCGAGAACATTTCCACGGAGAACAAAGTCTCCGGGCGCGTGCTCGCCGAGGACGAGGCCACGATTATGGTCGGCATTTCGGCCAAGTGCGTCGCCGTCTACAAGGACGCCGGCGACAGCGTGCTAAAAGGCGACGTTCTTTGTAAACTTGACCTCGCCAGCACGCTCTCGCAGTACAGCGCCTCCCAAATCAGCTACGAGTCGGCGATTCAGCAGTACAACGACCAGAAGGCGCTTTTCGACCAGCAAATCGCAATCGCGGAGAAGAGCGTAGAGACCGCCGCCCAGCAGATAACCGTACAGCAACAGCAAATCGAGGCGCAGGAGCGCAATATCGCCGTACAGGAGGCCAACATCCCCGTCACCGAACAGCAGATAGCCAACGCCGAAGCCAATCTGCCCGTCACGGAGCGCCAAATCGCGGCGCAGGAGGCCAACATCCCCGTCACCGAACAGCAGATAGCCAACGCCGAAGCCAACCTTCCCATACAGGAACAGCAGTTAGAGGCCGCCGAGGAGCAGTTCGCGGCGCAGGAGGCCAACATCCCTGTCACCGAACAGCAGATAGCGCTCATGGAGACGCAGGTCGGACAGGCGCGGAAGAACGTCAGCGACACGGAAGCCCTGTTGCAAATCGGCGCGGCGTCGCAGATGGAGCTTGACAACGCCAAACTCGCCGCGGACCAGGCGGAGTACCAGCTACAGCAAATGCGCGTGGGGCTGTCCAACGCCGAAGCGCAGTTGTCGCAGGCGCGCGCGCAGCTCGCCGCACAGCGTACGGGCCTGGAGAGTACCCGGACACAGATTGAGGCCCAAAGAATCGCTCTCGAACAGGCCCGGACGCAAATCGCCGCGCAGAGAGTGGGGCTTGAACAGGCCCGCACGCAGATTGAGGCGCAGAAAGTCGGACTGCAACAGGCCCGCGCGGGCGTGGAGGCCTCGCGCGTACAGGTCGAACAGTTGCGCCTCGCCCTGACGCAGTACGAGAGCCAGCGCGACAACGCCCGCCTGAGCGTCGAACAGCTCAAGAGTACGCGTACTTCCACCCTCGCGCAGTTACAGGCCGGAATCGAGAACGCCCGCTCCGGCGTGCAACAGCTCGATTCCGTCCTCGAGGACGTGGACAGCGACGGCAACGTGATTGCGCCCATCAGCGGCACGCTTGTCACGTTCAACGCCGTCGAAAACAGCTACGTGTCGAACTCCATGCCCGTCGCGGTCATCAACGGCGAATCCGAGATGAAAGTCACGGCGTCGGTCTCCGAGGCGCTCGTGCCCAAGCTCAAAATCGGCGACAGCGCCGACGTTTACATCAGCGCGTTAGACCGTACCATGTCCGCCGTGATTCGCTCCGTAGAGCGCGCCGCCAACGCCCAGACGCGCCTTTACACCGTCACATTGACGCTGACAAGTCCCGCCGGAGACCTGCTGACCGGGATGTTCGCCGACGTGACGTTCCACACCGACCGCGTCGACAACGCCATTGTGGTACCGTCGGAGGCGATTCTGACGGACGGCGATATACAGTACGTGTATGTCGCGGTGGGGGACCGCGCGAAGTACGTGCAGGTCAGCACGGGCATGACGGGTACGGGCGTGACGGAGATTCTGAACGGCCTCGACGGCGGGGAGTACCTGATTACCGTCGGGCAGACGTACGTCACCGACGGCGGGGAAATCCGGATAGTCGGCGGCCCGTGACGCCCGGAAAGGAGTGAATGCCGTGAGCGTGGCGAAATTCTGTATCAACCACCGCGTGACGACGATTCTTGCCGTCATTATGCTTGTGATTTTCGGGGCGCTGTTCACGACGCGCCTGCAAATGTCGCTGTTGCCGGACATGGAGGCCCCGATGGCCGTCGTCATGTGCTACTACAACGGCGCGAACCCCACCGACATGGAGGAGCTTGTCACGAAGCCGCTCGAAAGCGCGGCGCTGTCGGTGTCTGGCGTGAAGGAGGTCGCGTCGACTTCCGGCGACGGTTCCAGCAGTATCACCGTGACCTACGTCGACGGTACCGACCTCGACATCGCCGCAACCCGTCTGCGCGAACAGTTCGACATGATTACACTTCCCGAGGACGCCACCAAGCCCATTATACTCAATATGGATATCGGGGCCCTCATGCCGACCGCCGTCGTGGCCCTGATGGGAAACGACCTCAACCAGTTGCAGACGCTTTCCGAGGACGTAGTAACGCCCGCGCTGGAACGTATCGACGGAATCGCCTCCGTGACGGCCTACGGCGGCAACGAACAGGAGATATCTGTACGACTGGACGCCGCCCGCGCCGAGGGCTACGGACTGAGTAACAACTACCTCGCGCAGATTCTCTCCGCCGAAAACTTACTCTATCCCGGCGGCGACGTACACAACGGCACCAAGACCTTGACAGTCTCGACCGACGCGAAATATACGAACGTCGAGGACGTGCGAAATACGTTAGTACCGTTGCCGACGGGCGGTTCCGTGAGGCTGGGGGAAGTCGCCGCCGTCGCGCTGGAGGACAAAGACCGCGACACACAGGCCAAAATGGGCGGTCAGGAATGCGTCATTCTGATGGTGTCGAAGCAGTCGGGGGCGAACGAGGCGAAAGCCGCCAGCGCCGTCGAAGAACGTCTCGCCGAACTCGCCGCCGAGAATCCCGGCATGAGTTACTATATGGCCTACAGCGCCTCGACCTACATCAACCAGGCGGTCAGCTCCGCCCTACAGAATATTATGCTGGGCGTCGGCCTCGCCGCTGTCGTCGTATTCCTGTTTTTGCGGCGTTTCGGGCCCACGCTGACTATCGCTATCTCCATGCCCGTCTGCATTCTGACGGTGTTCGTGCTCATGAACGTTTTCGACCTCACGATGAACATGATGAGTTTAGGCGGAATCGCCATGGGCGTCGGCATGATAGTCGACAACTCCATCGTGGTACTCGAAAACATTTACCGTTTCGCGTCGGAGGGCAGCGACCGCATGACGGCCTGTGTCGACGGTACCGCGGAAGTCACGGGTTCGGTCGTGGCGTCGACGCTGACGACCGTCGCCGTATTCCTGCCGCTGGGCATGACCGGCGGCACGGCGGGCATGATGTTCAAAGACTTCTGCCTGACTATCGCCTTCCTCATTCTCGCGTCGCTCGTCATCGCGCTGACGTGGGTGCCGCTGTTGTGCTATATGATGCTCGACGAGGCCAAGGCCCGGCGCGGGACTTTGGACGTGTCACAGCGCCCCGGGATTTTCGGTACCCTCCGGGTGTCCCTCTACAACGGCTATATGAAAATCCTGTCTTTCTTCACGTATCACCCCGGACTTGGTATGGCCGTCTGCGGCGCGCTGGTGGCTGTGTTTATCGTGGCATGCGCGAATACGAACATGGTACTCATTCCCGACATGGACCAGGGCGAAGTCAATATTTCCGTGTCGCTCCCGATAGGGTCGAGCACGGAAGAGGCGATTGGAATCGCCGAACAGGTCACGGCGGCGGTACAGCGCGGCGTAGAACCCGGCGAGATGGAGAACGTCTACTACATGGTTTCGGGCGGCTCGGGCATGACTTCCATGATGTCGTCGGGCGACATTACCGTAGGCGTGAACCTCGTCAAGAAGGCGTTGCGCGACCGGAGCGCCATGGAAATCGCGGACGCCCTGCGGAGTTACATGGACGATATCGCGGGGTGTGAAATCACCGTCACGGCGTCGCAGCAGATGGGCATGTCGAGCAGCAGCGACATCAACGTGGAGCTGAGCGGGGACGACTACAGTACGCTTGCCCTGTTGGCCGACGAACTCGCGGCGCGTATCTCCGCACTCCCGGACGCCATGGACGTGAAAAGCTCGGTGTCCGAACGCGTGCCGCAGGTAGAAGTTACGATTAACCGCCAGACGGCGTCGCAGTACGGGCTCACGGCGGCGCAAATCGGCGCGGCGGTACGCGCACAGCTTACGGGCGCCACCGCGACGAAAGTCACGATGAACAATACGGAACTGGACGTAGTGATTAAGGGCGACGGGGCCGCCTCGCGCAGTCTGGACGCGTTGCGCTCCATGCCCGTGACGACCGCTTTCGGCGGTACGGTCGCGCTCTCGTCGGTGGCCAACGTGGACGTGGTACAGGCCCCGCAGAGTATCGCGCGGAGCAACCAGTCGCGGCAGGTGACCGTCTCCGGCGGCACCCACAGCGGCAACGCCACCGCCATGACACAGCAAGTCAGCGCCATTCTCGACGCGTTCGACCTCCCGCAGGGCTACTCCGCCGAAACCGCCGGGAGTTACGAGGACATGATGGAGAGTTTCGGCGACTTGCTCCTCGCGCTGGCCGTCGCCCTCGGACTGGTCTACTTTGTCCTCGCGGCCCAGTTTGAATCCTTCCTCATGCCCGTTATCGTCATGTTAATACTTCCCGTAGCGTTTACGGGGGCGCTGTTCGCGCTCCCGCTGACCGGGAAAAATATCTCGATGATATCCCTGGTCTCCCTGATTATGCTGGCGGGCACCGTCGTCAACAGCTCTATTATCCTCGTCGACTACATCAACATCCGCCGCCGTGACGGCGAGGAACGCGAGGACGCCATTTTACACGCCTGCCCGCTCCGTGTGCGGCCCGTACTCATGACGACGCTCACGACCGTACTTGCCATGGTTCCAATGGCCCTCGGCGTCGGCGACACCAACGAGATGATGAGCGATATGGGCGTCACGATGATGAGCGGCATGATTATCTCCACGGTGATTACGCTCTTCTTTACGCCCGTATTCTATACGGTTATCGACAACATCCCGCGCCTGTTCTTCCGCAGACGCCCCGCGTAAACTCGCTTTGCCCTCCCCCGTTACCGCGGGGGAGGCTTTTTCGCGGTTCTGACAGGTTTCCACGCTTCCCCGCCGTGCGGAAACGACGCTGCGAACGATTCCTGTACAGGGAATCGCCTTCCGGGGCCTTGCGCGGCGGCGGCGCGCGTGGTACAATGGGCGCAATACAACCGACCGGGAGGAGTTTCTATATGAAAGCCGGAATCGTCGGACTGCCCAACGTGGGCAAGTCCACGCTCTATAACGCCATCACCAACGCCGGGGCCGAAAGCGCGAATTACCCCTTCTGCACCATTGAACCGAATACGGGCGTTGTCGCGGTGCCCGACGCCCGCCTCGACAAATTGGCCGAACTCTACGAGCCGCTCAAGAAGACGCCCGCCGTCGTGGAGTTCGTCGACATCGCCGGACTGGTGCGCGGCGCGAGCAAGGGCGAGGGCCTCGGGAACAAGTTCCTCGCCAACATCCGCGAGACCGACGCCATTATACATGTCGTGCGCTGTTTCGACGACGAAAACGTGATTCACGTAGAGAGTACGCCCGACCCCGCGCGCGACATCGAGATTATCAACCTCGAACTCGTCATGGCCGACCTCGAAATGGTACAGCGCCGCATTGAGAAGGCGTCGCGGGCCATGAAGGGCGATAAGAAGTACGCGCACGAAGTCGAACTGTTTACCGCGCTGGCGAAGCACCTCGACGCCGGACACGCCGCGCGCACGTTCGACTGTGACCCCGACGACGCCGCCCTGCTCCGTACTTCCGACTTGCTCACGCTCAAGCCCGTGATTTACGCCGCCAATACCGACGAGTACGGCTTCACGCACTTGCAGGAGAACGCGTACTACCAGACCGTGGCGGGAATCGCGAAGGCGGAGGGAAACCAGGTACTGCCGATTTGCGCGAAATTAGAGGAGGATATCGCCGGACTGGAAGAGGAGGAACGCGCGCTCTTCCTCGACGAACTCGGCCTGACGGAATCGGGCCTTGACCGTCTCGTACAGTGCGCCTACGACCTGCTCGGCCTGATATCCTTCCTGACCTACGGGAAAGACGAGTGCCGCGCGTGGACAATCCGCAAGGGCACGAAGGCCCCCGACGCCGCCGGGAAAATCCACTCCGATATACAGCGCGGCTTTATCCGGGCGGAGGTGCTGGCGTGGGCGGATATGGAACGCTGTGGAAGCGTGGCGGCGGCGAAGGAAAAGGGCCTCTACCGCGCGGAGGGCAAGGACTATATCGTACAGGACGGCGACATGATTTATTTCCGCTTCAATGTATAATGCAAGCCTCCCTTGTGGCAACAGGGGAGGCTTTTTAGAGTTTCGCCGCCCCTGTATCGGCGGGGAGGCTTTTACCGTAACGCCCCGTTTACATATCGGAGAGGGCGTCGGCGTTCTTGACAAAGTATTCGACGCCGGAATAGAGCGTCGTCAGGGCAATCACCCACACGCAAAGCGTATTGAGTACGGCGGGAATCGGCAGGAACATCAGGACAATACAGACCATCGTCGCGGCGGTCTTGACTTTCCCCGACCACCCCGCGGCGATGACGCGTCCCTGTTCGGCGGCGACCATGCGCAGGCCGCTGACCGCGAACTCCCGGCAAATCACAATCAGTACCGCCCACGCGGGCATTTTGCCGCATTCGACAAACCACAGCATAGCCGCCGTCACGAGCATTTTGTCGGCCAGCGGGTCGGCGAATTTGCCGAAGTCCGTGACGAGATTGTACTTCCGCGCGATTCTGCCGTCTAACAGGTCCGTGAGGCTTGCGAGAATAAACACGAACAGCGCCGCGTATTCCGCGCCCGGAAAGCCCCAGTAGAGAATGACCATGAACACCGGGATTAGAAGTATCCGCAACAGCGTGAGTTTATTGGGCAGATTCATGACAAGTTCCTCTCTTCTTCTCCGACAAGCTCTCCGTCCATAGTATCCGTGAGGCGGACGCAGACGAAAGTACCGGGCGGAATGTCGCGTCCGGACGTAAACCAGATTCGCCCGTCGATGTCGGGCGATTCGGCGTAGCTCCGCCCGTAAAAACGTTGCGCCTGCCTGTCGAACCCCTCGCACAGGACTTCCCGCACAGTCCCCAGCGCCGCCTCGTTGTACCCGTCGATGATGTCCGACTGTACGTCTACGGCGAGTTCGGCGCGGCGCTTTGCGGTTTCGGTATCCGGGCGCGGCATGGACGCCGCCGCCGTGCCCTCCTCCGGCGAGTACGGGAATACCCCCGCGCGCTCTATCTTCTGTTCCCGCAGAAATTCGCACAGTTCTTCAAACTCCGCGTCGCCTTCCCCGGGAAGCCCGGTGATGATACTGGTACGGAGTACGAGACCCGGAATCCGCGCGCGCAACTTGCGGAGAATCGCCGTGAGGCTTGCTTTCGTGTCGCGGCGGCGCATGGACTTCAAAATATTGTCGTTGCAGTGCTGTACCGGGATGTCCAGATAGGGCACGATTTTCGATTCCCCGGCGATAACGTCTATCAGTTCGTCGGTGATGTCGCTAGGGTACAGGTAGTGCAAGCGAATCCAGTGGAAGTCGAGTTTGCACAGCTCCCGCAAAAGTTCGGCAAGCTGTCGACGCCCCGTCAGGTCGATTCCGTAGCGCGTGATATCTTGCGCGATTACGATTAACTCCTGTACTCCGGCGTCGGCGAGTTCGGCGGCCTCGTCCAGCAAGTCCGCCATGGGCCGGCTGCGGTAGCGGCCCCGGATGGACGGTATCACGCAGTAGGCACAGCGGTTGTCGCACCCTTCCGCGATTCTCAGCCACGCGTACCAGGGGGGCGTCGACAGAATCCGCTCCCCGCCCTGGTTCGCCGTGTGGATGTCGCCCATATAGCAGGGCCGCGCGCCCTTCGCCATGACCTCCGCTATCGCCTCGGCGATACGGTCGTAGCTCCCCGTGCCCAGAATGCCGTCGACCTCGGGCAGTTCGCGCAGTACGTCCTCCCGGTAGCGCTGTGCCATGCACCCCGTGACGAGAATCTTCCCGACAAGTCCGGCGCGCTTCAGCTCGGCGGTTTCCAGAATGTGTTCGATAGCCTCCTCGCAGGCCGACGCCAGAAACCCGCACGTATTCACGACGACCACGTCGGCCCCTTCGGGCTCTATTTGTATCGTATGCCCGGCGGCGGAGACCAGCGCCATCATCTGCTCGCAGTTGACTTGATTCTTCGCACAGCCCAGAGAGATAAACGAGACTTTGTACGCCATTATTCCTCCAAATCCTCCCCGACGCGCGCCCACGCGGCGCGGATATCGTCCCACAGGAAGCCGTGGCGCAACAGCGACGCCGTGAGTTTACGCTTGGTGTCGCGGTCGGGGGCGGTCCCCGCGAGTTTCCGCGACAGGTACGCGTCAATCCGCGCGGCGCTGTCCGGCAAATCCGCCGTCGCCGCGTCCCAGAGTTCCTTCGGCACGCCCTTCTCGTACAGCTTCGCGCGGATTTTCGCGGGGCCGTAGCCCTTCGCCGCACACCCCCGCGCCAGCGTCGCGGCGTACTCCGTATCGTTGAGCGCGCCTATCGACGCTAGCCAGTCGGCGGCTTGTGCGGCCTCCTCCGGCGACGCGCCCTTGTCCAGTAACTTCCGAACCAGTCCCGCCCGCGACAACGGGCGCTTCGCGATAATCTCCGCCGCCTTCGCGCGGACGTTCGACACTCCCCCCGCTTCCCGTAGACGGTTCAGGGTATCGGCGTCGAGTTCGTCCCCCGCGCGGAGGCCAAATTCTACAAGTTCCCCCTCCGTGACTTTCAGACACGCGCCGCTGTCCAGAAAGACCAGTACGCGGCCCTTCTTGTGCCGCGACGGCTCTATACGGTCAATTCTCATCGTTGAAGTCGTCGGCGCTGATATCGGCGGGGCGCGGCGGCGGCGGAACCGGAGCCGTCGCGACGGGCGGCGCGGACGGGCGCGGGGCCCCGGAAAGTTTGTCGAGATTCCGCCGGATATCCTCCTCTAACTGCGCGGCGATTTCCGGATTTTCCTGCAAGTACCGCTTGGCGGCGTCGCGGCCCTGTCCGATTCGCCGGTCGCCCATCGAGAACCACGAACCCGACTTCTGCATGAAGTCCAGCTTGACGGCCAAATCCACAAGCTCCCCCTCGTGTACGATACCCTGTCCGTAGATGATATCGAACTCGGCCTCCCGAAACGGCGGCGCGAGTTTGTTCTTGACTATCTTCGCGCGCGTGCGGTTGCCAATCATCTCCGTACCGTTCTTAATCGTCTCGATACGCCGTACGTCGATTCGCACGGACGAGTAGAATTTGAGCGCGCGCCCGCCCGTCGTCACTTCCGGGTTGCCGTACATCACGCCGACTTTCTCCCGCAACTGGTTGATGAATATCACGATGGTTTCCGTTTTGCCGATAGCGCCCGTCAGCTTGCGTAAGGCCTGACTCATCAGGCGGGCGTGTAGGCCGACGAAACTGTCGCCCATTTCGCCCTCGATTTCACTGCGGGGCACGAGGGCCGCGACGGAATCGACGACCACCACGTCGACGGCCCCGGAGCGTACAAGCGCCTCCGTGATTTCGAGGGCCTGTTCGCCGGTGTCGGGCTGGGATATCAGCAAATCGTCGATTTTGACGCCGAGGGCCTGCGCGTAATAGGGGTCGAGGGCGTGTTCGGCGTCGATGAACGCCGCCTCCCCGCCGCGCTTCTGCGCCTCCGCCACGACGTGTAAGGCGAGGGTCGTCTTGCCCGACGATTCCGGGCCGTAGATTTCCACGACGCGCCCGCGCGGCAGTCCGCCGATTCCCAACGCCACATCCAGCGCAAGCGAACCCGTCGGAATGACGCCGACTGTCGGCGCGGGACGGTCGCCGAAACGCATAATAGAGCCGCGCCCGTAGGCCTTCTCAATCTGCGCGAGGGCGGTCGTGAGGGCTTTCTTCTTATCGGCGGCGGGGGCCGGGACCGCAAGCGGGGCCTTTTCTCTTGGCATGGTACTTCCTCCTGTCGTCAGATATGCCCCTCCGGCCTCGTCGGCGCGGAGAGGCGTCACAAAGTGGATTGTCAAATATCGGGTAGGAATCCTGGCCGGTTTCCTACTCAAGTAGGAAGAGGCGTCATCAAATATCGGGGTAGCGAATGGCGGTCACCACGCGCCGGACGCCGTTCCTGTCCTCACAGCTTTCGATTTCGCCGAAACCGTTGTCGCGGAGAATCCGCCCCACCGCGACGGACTGCCCCGCGCCTACTTCAAAGAAAATCCGCCCGCGCGGGTACAGCGCGTTACGCCACTTCCCGGCGATGGAGCGGTAGAAGTCAAGCCCGTCGGGGCCGCCGTCGAGAGCCAGACGCGGTTCGTAGTCGCGGACGGAGGCGTCGAGGCCGTCGATGTCCCCGGAGGCTATGTAGGGCGGGTTGCACACGATACACTGAAATACGCCGATTCTACGGTCAGGTTTGCGGAGTGCGTCGGCCTGTACGGGCACCACGCGCCCGCTGAAAGAGTTACTCCAAATATTCCGGCTACACAGCTTCAAGGCCTCGTCGGAGATGTCGCCCAGTACGACTTTCGCCTCCGGGATTTGCGCCGCCACCGCAAGCCCCACACAGCCGCAACCCGTACACAAGTCGAGGACGCGGCACGGCCCGCACTCCCGGAGATAGTCAACGGCCCTGTCTACAAGCGTCTCGGTGTCGGGACGCGGAATCAGTACGCTGGGCGAGACGGCAAGCGTCAGCCCGTAGAACTCCCACTCCCCGATGATATACGCGACGGGTTCGCCGTCAAGGTGACGCCGTAGCAATTCGCGGGCGCGGGCTTCGATGTCCGCGGACACGTACAGCCCGCCGTCGCGGAATAAGGCCTCTTTCGTCTTGTCCGACGCCGCGCAGACTAACTCCCGCGCGGCGAGGTCGGACGCAATCGACCCGGCGTACTTCAATTCGCGGCGGATTTCTAGGTACAGGCCGCTGTAAGTCGTCGCCATGTCACCACTCGTCCTTTCCCTTCTCGTCGGGAATCACGAGTTCAAGGGAGCGTATCGCGCACTCTATCATACTGTCGTCGGGTTCGTTGGTGGTGAAATTCTGCATCCACAGTCCGGGGGCCGTCAGGACTTGCGCCAGACGGTTTTCCTGTACGTGCCGCCCCACCCAGCGGTTGAACTCGTAGGTAATCCCGACGACAAGCGGCAAAAGCAACAAGTGTACGAGTGTCCGCAACCACGGGTTCGTCATGGGCCAGATACCGAATACCACGCTGGAAACGAGTATCGAGACGAATATCACGACGAACAGGAAGCTAGTCCCGCAACGCGGATGGTGCCGCGACTGTACGCGCACATTCTCGACCGTCAGGGGCAGTCCGGCCTCGTAACAGAAGATGGTCTTATGCTCCGCGCCGTGGTACTGGAATACCCGGTAGATGTCCTTCTGCTTGGAGCAGAATACCAGG
>CAMHBH010000055.1 GCA_946183175.1 uncultured Oscillibacter sp. | reverse complement strand
CGGCGAACCACTGCGCGGAAAGTCGGGCGCTCCCGGTGTCCTGGTAGCCGAGACAGAGTTCGTCGCCGGGGTGGCGTTCGGCGATTCCGAGCGCCTGTTCGAGCGGGAGTAACAGCGACGCCGTCTCCGTGGGCGTATAGCGGCGGGGGCGGAGTTCCAGAGAGGTGATTCTGCGCCCGTCGAGCGCCACGACCGCGGCGGCCCCGTTGTCGTTCTGGAATACGGGGATACCGTCGAGGACGTAGCCGAAGCGGATGAGAATCAAGTTATCCTGCCGGCGCACTTCCAGCGGGTAAACCTCCGTGAACCCCTGCGAAAGCAGAATGCCGTTGAGGAGCGCGGCGCATTCCTTGACGGCCTCCCAGCCGGTGGGGGTGTCGGACGCGCTTTCGATGTAGAGCTCTCCGCGCTCCCCGGTCTGGTAGTAGATGTTGCCGTTGGCGCGGATTCGGACGCTCCGCCCGCCCTCCATAATAACCTCGGTGCCGTTGGTCTCCGTATAGCGCGATTTGGTCAGGGGGTTGAAGCGGAACGCCGTCAGAAGCTGTGCGGTATCGGGCAGTCCGGCGGCGGCGGAGCAGACGGCGGGGGCGGGCGTCTCGTTCGGGAACAGCGACAGCGGCGCGACATCCCCGTACAGCCCCCCGGCGTCGCGGAGGTCGAGCGCGAAGACGCCGTTGCCGAGTTCGTACTGCCCGACGAGTTCCTCAAGCTCCTTGCGCGAAATCGTCGAGGCGCGGCGGGAGTAGCCCCCGGCCCCGTCCCACAGGCACAGGAACACCGTCCCTTTCTCCCGGGCGAGTGCCATAGCGCGTACGGGCCGCTCGTCCGCCGACAGTACGTCGGCCAGTCCGGCGAGAACCGACAGCGGCAACGGCGTCAGGAAGTCGCAGTAGAGCGAAGTCCCGCAGATGGACAGCAGGAAGTCTTCCTGCCGAATTTCGTCGAATGTCTGCGTATCGGCGAGGGCGTCGGCGAAGAGGCGTCGGACGTTACGGAAGGCGCGCTGTCCGGTATCGGTGTCGAGGTTGACGTAGCGCCCGTAGACGCCGCCGTAGACGCCCGTGGCCACGAGGCGCAACGGCACGGAAAACGTATCGAACACGGCTTCCGGTTGCGGTTCGGTCGTGACGTTCTCCGACACCGCCGGAAAGTTACTGCCAATCATCTCCCAGCCGAGATGAAACAATTCCGTCCGGGCGAACAGCGCCACGGCCAGCATTGCCAGTAAGGCTATGCTGACGTTCTGCCGGAAGTCGAGTTCCGCGCGTTGCTGTTCGGTCATGGCGCTTTTCTGTCCGGTCATGGCGCTTTTCTGTCCGGTCATGGCGCTTTTCTGTCCGGTCATGACGCTTTTCTGTCCGGTCATGACGCGTTGCGGTTCGGTCGTGGCGCGTTGCTGTTCGGTCATGACGCGCCCGCCTCCGGGGGCTTGCAATTCCGTCATGACGACGCCTCCTCCGCGCGGGACTTCTGCGCGACGGGAAGCGTCACCCGGAAGGTCGTCCCGGGGCCGTCGTGCGGCGGGAGCGTGAGCGTGCCCCGGTGACGCTGTATGATTTCCCAGGCAATGGACAGCCCCAGCCCGGTACCGCCCGATTCCCGCGAGCGCGCCTTGTCGACACGGTAGAACCTCTCGAACACCCGCGCCCGCGATTCCTCCGGAATCCCGATTCCGTCGTCCCAAACGTCCATCCAGACCTGTTGACGGTCTCCGGTCAGCCCCGCCGTGACGCGGATGTGCCCGCCGTCGGGCGTGTACTTGATGGCGTTGCCGATGATGTTCATCATGACCTGTTCAAGGCGGTTGCGGTCGCCCTCGATACACGGCAATTCCTCTTCGGCGCGGAAAGTCAACTCGTGATTCCGCGCGCGGGCGTTGAGCGCGTTGGCCCGTACTACGCTCTCGATAGCCTCCCCGAACGGGAAGCGCGTGAAGGCTATCTCGGTATTCCCGGCGTCTAGGCGCGAGAGAATGAGCAAATCCTGTACGATGTGCGTCATTCTGTCGGTCTCGTTGATGATGATGTCCAGGAAGTTGTTGGACATGTCCGGGGGGATTTCGCCGTCCGCGTCGCGCAAAGTCTCGGCGTAACTGCGGACGTTCGTCAGCGGCGTGCGCAACTCGTGCGACACGTTCGCGACAAATTCCTTGCGCCGCTCCTCGTTGCGGTGACGCTCCGTCACGTCGTGCAGAACCGCCAGCACGCCGCCCAATTCCTGATGCGAAAACGGCGCAAGCAGTAATTCTAGCGTACGTTCGCCGACCATCATTTCGCCCTCGGCGTGGCTTGGACGCTTTAACGCCAGCATGTCGCCGAACGCGAACAGCCCGCCGAATAAATCGTCGTAGCGGGAGCCGATTTCGACTTTGCGCTGTAACATATTCGTCGCGGCGGGGTTGCAGTGTATGACGGCCCCCGACATGTCGAACGCGACGACCCCGTCGGTCATGTACAGGAATAACGTGTCGAGTTTGTCGCGCTCGTTCTCCATCGCCGCCAGGGTGGTATGCAGTACGCCCGCCATCTCGTTAAACGTCCCGGTGAGGGTGCCGATTTCGTCCGTGGACTCCACGGGAAGAGCGGTGCCGAATTTCCCGGCGGCGACTTCCTCCGCCCCCGCCGTCAATTTCTCCAGCGGCCCGACCATCGTCTTGGCCAACAGGAAACTCAACAGTGCGGTAATCAGCAGGCCCAGTACAAGGGACTGTAGGATGATGTGAAACAACTGTTGATTCAGCCCTGTTAGGGTTTCCTGATTGTCGAGGATGTAGATAATATAGGAGTGCTCCCCGGAGAGAATCGGGATTGCGGCGTCCATGTACTCGGCGTTGAGGTAGCTGTCGTCGCCGACGGCAGTCGAATCGCCGCGCGCGACGGCGGTACGGGCCGTGAGAAGGTTTAGACTTTGTTCCATGGGGAGGGCGTCGGCGCTCGCCGAACCCGCAAGCCACGCGCCCGTCTCGCCGTCGAGTACGAAATAGTTGCGGGTGTGGTAGTCGATACCCAGCGGCCCGGCGTTGGCGTCGAGCATTTCGCGCAGACTCTCCGCGCCGTTGTCGTCGTCGGCGGCGTTGCGCAGGTCGGAGACAAATTCCCGCTGGTCAAGCCCGAATACGCTGTCTAACTGGCGGTAGAAGTTGTTCATGTAGAAACTGCTGACGCCCGTGGTGAGGAATGTCCCGACAATCGCCATTTGGGAGCCCATCAGCATGAGCATTATCATGGTCAGTTTCATGCGCAGACTTCGGAACATGGAGATTCACCTAGGTTTCGGCGGCGTTGGAGAAGTAGTAGCCCATGCCGCGGCGGGTGCGGATGTAGACGGGGCTGGCGGGGTTCTCCTCGATTTTCTCGCGCAGACGGCGGACAGTGACATCCACGGTGCGCACGTCGTCTCCAACGTAGCCGTAATTCCAGACCTGCTCCATGAGGTCTACGCGGGAGTAGACGCGGTTCGGATTGGCGGCGAGGAACGTCAGCAGGTCGTATTCGCGCTGTGTGAGGTCGATGGGCTTCCCGGCGCGGAAAACCAGGTGACTTTCCGCGTTGACGGACAAATCCCCGGCGAGCGTCACGGCCCCGGTCGTCGTATCGACGGCGGGGGAAAGTACGGTCGTACGGCGGATGTTGGCCCCGACACGCGCGATAAGTTCGCGCATGGAAAAGGGCTTTGTAATGTAGTCGTCGGCCCCGATTTCGAGGCCGCGTACTTTGTCGCCCTCCTCCTCCCGGGCCGTCAGGATTATCACCGGGACGTTGTTCCCCTCGCCGCGCAGGGCCTTGCAGACTTCAAAGCCATTCCTTTTCGGCAACATGACATCCAGCAGAATCAGGTCGGGATTCGTCTCCCGGGCCTTCGACAGCCCGTCCTCGCCGTCGTAGGCCTCGACTGTCCCGTAACCCGCGCGTTGTAAGTTGAAGCGCAGAATGTCCACGATATTCTTTTCGTCTTCGACGATTAAGATGGTCTTTTTGGTTTCCATGGGCCTCCCTCGGGTATCACAAACCCAGCTTGAGTTTCGCTTTGAGTACGGCGACCACGGTTTTGGCGTCCTCGATTTCCCCGGACAGACAGCGCTCCACCATCTCGGCGAACGGAACCCGCGAGACGTTGAGGAACTCGTTGTGGTCGAGGCGCTGTTCGCCGAACCGCAGGCCCCGGGCCAGGTATAAATACAGCCGCTCGGAGTAACAGCCCGGGGACGGCAGAATCCGCCCCAGCGGCTCAAAGGAAGCGGGCTCGGCCCCGGTCTCCTCCTTCAATTCGCGGAGGGCGGTCACGGCGGGGTCTTCGCCGGGTTCGAGTTTCCCGGCGGGGAGTTCGAGCAGGACGCGGGAGAAGGTGTAGCGGTACTGTGAGACGACCAGCACATTGTCATTCTCGTCAAGGGCGAGAATCGCCGCGCCGCCGCCGTGCTCGATGACTTCCCGGGTGGAGGTTTCGCCGTTGGGCAGGCGCACCTTGTCGACGTGTACGGAGAAAATGCGCCCCTTGAATACGTCCTTTCGCTCCAGCGTGGTTTCCGTCAAATCCATGATTGCATACTCCTTTCGCAGTTTGCCGGAGAGAGTATACCACAAGATGTCGGATTTGCAAAGGGAAAGTCGGATGTTTGGAAAAAATTGTATGGGCGCGGGCAAAAAACAGAACCGGAAACCCGGTTCTGAAAAATTACGGCCTCGGGAGGTCGAGCGCGAACAGCGCCGCCGCGCCGCCCGTGTGTACGAAAACAATACTCCCGTCGCCGGGGAACGCGCCTTCCTTGAGCAGTTCGAGCATGCCCGCCCACGCCTTCCCGGTGTAAACGGGGTCTAACAGGATACCTTCCAGCCGCGCGAGTTCCTCGATATAGGGCGTGTCGGCGGGGTTGGGGACGCCGTAGCCGCCGCCGATTCGCGACACGACGCGGAAATCGCCTTCGGTACGCGGAAAGGAGGCGTCGAGTAATCCGGCGGCGTCCTCGGCGAGCTGGGGCACGATGTCCTCGAACGCGTCGGGGTACACGGACACCCCCGTGAGGCGCGCGCCGGGGAGGTAGAGTTTCGCGCCGAGTAACAGCCCCGCCGCCGTGCCGCCGGAGCCCACCGCGCTGACAAGGTGGCCGACGCTGTCGCACTGCGCCGCGATTTCCTCGGCACAGCCGACGTAGCCGACAGCCCCCAGCGGCGTCGAACCCCCGACGGGTATCGCACAGCATTTATGCCCTTGCGCGGAAAGTTCCTCGTCCAGCGCTAACATCTGGTCGTAGATATACGAATACTGGTCGGTGTCGAAAAAGCGCACTTCCGCGCCGTAGAGCTTATCGAGGAGGAGGTTTCCGCGCGCGTCGGTGACGCCCCGCTTTTTCAGGAACAGTACGCAACGCATACCCAGACGCGCCGCGCAGGCCGCCGTAAGCATGGCGTGGTTGGACTGCGCGCTCCCCGTCGTGAATACGGTGTCACAGCCGCCGTTCTGCGCCTCGGCGAGCAGGTATTCGAGCTTCCGGACTTTGTTCCCGCCCAGCGCCACGCCGCACAGGTCGTCGCGCTTCATCCAGATGTCCCGCCCGTAGCGGGCGCTGATAGCTTCCAGCGGATAGCAGGGCGTCGGGAACAGCCCCAGCGAGAGCCTTGGCAGTTCTTTCATACGCCACCCCGCAATGCCGCGATACGCCCGGGGATGTCCTCCGCGCCGAATACCGCGCTTCCCGCCACGAGTACGTTGGCCCCCGCGTCGATACAAGTCCGGCAGGTGTCGGGCGCTACGCCCCCGTCTACTTCCAGTTCACAGCCGGGTTTCCGCTCGTCAATCCAGCGCCGGATTTGCGAGACCTTCGGCATCATGTCCGACATGAATTTCTGACCGCCGAACCCCGGTTCCACCGTCATGACAAGGACGATGTCGCACTTGTCCAGAAACGGCAGTACGGCGTCGGCGGGGGTCTTGGGCTTGACGACCACGCCCGCGCGCTTGCCCTTCGCGTGGATTTTGTCAAGGGCCGTGTGCGTATTCTCGGGGGTGTCGGCCTCGACGTGTACGGTGACTATCGCCGCGCCGGCGTCGCAGAAGCGCTCGACGTAGCGGACGGGGCGGTCGACCATCAGGTGTACGTCGAGCGGCAGAGAGGTCGCCTTGCGGATTCCCGCCAGAACCGGGAAGCCCAGAGAGAGATTCGGCACGAAAAGCCCGTCCATGATGTCGACGTGCAGGTAGTCGGCGTCCGCGACGGGCCGCAGTGCTTCCGCGAGATTTGAGAAATCCGCCGACAGCACGGACGGGGCGATTTTAATCACGACAAAGACCTCTTTTCCTCATTGGCGATAGTTCCGGAATGACAGGGTATCCGTTTCCGTCCGGCGTCGGAAATTTAGGCAAGTTTATCAAAGTCCGGGCGCAAAAGCAAGCATTTTCTCACGAAAGCGCCGTGGAATTTCGCGATATGGGCATGTTGCACAATTTCGCCCGGGAATTTTCTGAAAGTTACCCAAACGCTGTCCCCTTGCGCATTTTCCGCCCATCGATTATAATAAATGGGATACAGTCTGTTTACAAGCCGGTTGCGGTTTGCAGGCGGAACAGGAGAGGAGACGATTTCTTGAAACTGGACTTGTTGACGGTGGGCGAGGTGCTAATCGACCTGACCCAGACGGGCGTTGACAGCAGGGGTGTCCGGCTTCTGGCGGCGAATCCCGGCGGCGCTCCGGCCAACGCGGCGGTAGCGGCGGCGCGTCTGGGCGCGAACGCGGCCTTTGCCGGGTGCGTCGGCGACGACTCTTTCGGCGCGGGCCTGATTCAGACGCTCAAAGACAACAACGTGGACGTGTCCGCCGTG
Organism: uncultured Oscillibacter sp.; assembly: GCA_946183175.1. Taxonomy (GTDB): domain Bacteria; phylum Bacillota; class Clostridia; order Oscillospirales; family Oscillospiraceae; genus Oscillibacter. The sequence goes on along the minus strand of CAMHBH010000055.1, from coordinate 6,412 downwards.
GCGATGGACCCCGTAGTGCCCACTACGCTGGCCGTCGTGACGGTCGACGAGACCGGGGAGCGCAGTTTTACGTTCTACCGCGGCCCGGGCGCCGACCTGTGCCTGACGCGGGAGCAGATTCCCGATTCCCTGCTCGCCGACGCGAAAATCGTACACTTCGGGAGCGTCAGCCTGACGGCAGACCCGTCGCGTACCGCGACGCTGACCGCCGCGAAAGACGCCAAGAAACTCGGCGCGCTGATTACGTACGACCCGAACTACCGCGCGGCGCTGTGGCCCAAGGGCGAGGACGCCGGGGCGCGTATGCGGGAACCGTTGCCGATGGTCGACGTGCTCAAAATCAGCGACGAGGAAATGGTGCTGATGTCGGGCAAGGACACGCCGGAAGCGGCGGCGGAAGTCCTGACCGGACAGGGTATCAAGCTCGTACTCGTCACGCTGGGCGGCGCGGGCGTGTACTACCGCCTGGACAACGGCGGCGCGCCGATTACCGGAACCGTGCCGGGGTTCTCCGTCAAGATTGCCGATACCAACGGCGCGGGCGATACGTTCTTCGGGGCGGTGTTGCGCTGTCTGGCCAAACGCGAAACCCCGCTGGGCGGTCTGGCAAAGGACGAGCTGGAACGCATTCTCCGTTTTGCCAACAAGGCCGCGTCGCTGACTGTCAGCCGTCCGGGGGCCCTGCCCGCCATGCCGTGGTTGAAAGAATTAGAAGAGGAGGGCGTATTGCCTTGACCAGAGAAGACCAGATTTTCTACGACCGCCTGTGGTCGAAATACGACGAACTGCGCTGGCTCTACATGGAGCTCTACGGCAACGAGGCCGCCTTCGACTACTTCCGTACCATGCTCTACAAGGCCTACAAGGAGCGGAGCGCCGACCTCCGCCTCATGGACGAGGCCCGGGAGGCCCACCCGGAGTGGTACCGCGAGCGCGACATGCTCGGTATGCTCATGTACGTGCAGTGCTTCGGGAAGAACCTCAAGGGCGTGCAGGAGCACCTCGACTACCTGGAAGAGAGCGGAATCAACTACATTCACTACATGCCCCTGTTGCAGAGCCCGAAAGGGCGCAGTGACGGCGGCTACGCGGTGTCGGACTTCCGCGCTGTGGAGCCCGAACTGGGCACCATGGAGGAACTCGCCGCCCTGAACGCCGACTGCCACCGGCGCGGAATCTCGGTGTGCCTCGACTTCGTGATGAACCACACCAGTGAAGACCACGAGTGGGCCGTACGCGCGCGCGCCGGAGACCCCGAATACCAGAAGCGCTACTTCTTCTACGACAACTGGGACATCCCCAACGAGTTCGAGAAGACCATGCCGCAAGTCTTCCCGCAGACCGCGCCCGGTAACTTTAGCTGGTGTCCGGAGGCCGGGAAAGTGGTTATGACCACGTTCTGGCCCTACCAGTGGGATTTGAACTACGCCAACCCCGTCGTGTTCAACGACATGACCGACAACATGCTCTACCTGTGCAACCAGGGCGTGGACATCATCCGCCTCGACGCCACGCCCTATATCTGGAAAGAGCTGTACACGAGCTGCCGGAACCTGCCGAAAGTCCACACGCTTGTACGCATGATGCGCCTTGCCTGTGAGATTGTCTGCCCGGGTACGCTCCTGCTGGGCGAGGTCGTCATGGAGCCGTCGAAAGTCGTCCCCTACTTCGGCACCGTCGAAAAGCCCGAGTGCCACATGCTCTACAACGTCACCACGATGGCCAGTACGTGGCACACCGTCGCAACTTCCGACGTGCGCCTTCTCCGCCACCAGATGGAATCCGTCTTCGCGCTCCCCAAACAGTATACCTTCCTGAACTACCTCCGCTGTCACGACGACATCGGCTGGGGCCTCGACTACCCGTTCCTGAAGCCCTTCGGCGTCGACGAGGTGTCGCACAAGAAATATCTGAATGACTGGTTCACGGGCAAGTACCCCGGGAGCCTGTCGCGCGGCGAACTCTACAACGACGACCCGCGCCTGGGCGACGCGCGCATGTGCGGCACGACGGCGTCTCTGTGCGGCGCGGAGGGCGCAGAGGAGAACGGCGACAAGGCCGCGCTCGACCTCGCGCTCCGTCTCGACGAGACCTTACACGCCTTCCTGCTCACGCAGAGCGGCATTCCCGTACTCTACAGCGGCGACGAAATCGCGCAGTTGAACGACAACAACTACCACAACGACCCGCTGAAAGTAGAGGACAGCCGTTACATCCACCGCGGCGACTTCTCCTGGGACGACGCCAAGAACCGCAAGAACCCCGAGACCCGTCAGGGCCGGATTTACACCTTCCTGCGCAAGCTGGAGAAGCTCCGCGCCGAGCACGTCGTATTCGACCAGGAGGCCGACGTGTGGACGATGGAGCCGCTCAACGACCATGTGCTTGCCATCGGGCGCTACTACCGCCGCGAGAAACTGCTGGCGCTGTTCAACTTCTCCCCGATTGAGCAGTCGGCGTGGCTGAACGAGCCCGAGAACTATATCGACCTTCTCACCGGAAAGCCCCGCTCCGATTTGAAAGTCGACCTTCCCGGGTATGGTTTCGCGTGGCTGTATACCAAACTCGACTAATCGTACCCCTGATTCGGAAGCCCTCTCCCGGTTCGCGGGGAGGGCTTTTGAAAGTTTGTGCCGCACGTACAAAGGAAAGGAGACCAGACAATGAAGAAAAGGACGTTCGGAATCGCGTTTCTAATTCTGGCGCTGTCGTTACTGCTGACGATACCCGCGGCGGCGGACGAGACGCTTTCCGTCGCGCGCGCGGAGGTCGACGGGTGGAGCCTGTTGCACATCACGGCGCAGTACGCCGCCAACGGGTACCCGGAGAAACTCGCCGGGATTCTGCCCCGAACCGTCACCGTCACGCTGTCGGATAGGCAGACCGTACAAGTACCCGTCGCGGGCGCGTGGACGCCCGACCCCAGCAATACCCGTTGGACGAACTCCGTGAACCTGTCGGAACTCCCCGCCGGAACCACTGACCCGCAAGGGATTCTAAACGGGCTGTCCGTCGCGTGGCAGGTCGACGACTACACGGGCAATTTTTCCGCCGGTTCGGGCGCGAAGATTGTCGGGACGCCGGGTTCGTTCAGCATGTGGCGCTACATGTCCGGTACGGATACGCTGGAACTCTGGCAGATTCCCTCCGGCGGCGGCGCGCCCGTCCTGCGCGCCGACCGTAACTCCGACGGCTACTCCGAGAACGGCAACAGCAGTACGTATGCCGTCGGCGCGTGGGCGGCGGGCGACGCCGGGGAGTGGTTCGGCCTGTACTACAGCTCCGCGCAATACTGGCACGACGCCTATCTTGCGGGGGCCTGCGCCGTGGAGACCAACACCTATACGGTCACATTCCGCCCGAGCGGCGGCGTTCTGCAAGGCCCGGAAACCTGTCAGACCGCGTTTGTCGACGGCACCTACCGCCTGGAGAGCGTCCCGCCGGACCCCGTGCGCAACAATTACCGCTTTGACGGCTGGTTTACGCAGTCCGCGGGCGGGGAGGCCGTCGCCGTGACCACGCAGACCGCCTTCACGGCGGATACCGTCCTTTACGCCCACTGGACGCGCGACGCCGCGTCCGGGCCCAATCCCGGCACCCCCGCCGGACATGCCTTGAACACCGTCGAATCCCCGGGCGTCTCCGGCGTGAGAAACAGCGCGGCCACAGGCCCCAATCCCAGCGGCCTGATGTACGCCAACCTGTACCGCAAGCCGGACGGGACTTTTGTCAGCGTGGACGGCAACGCCGGGGAAAGCGTCGTCGTGACGTTCTGGAGCCGCGACTTCCGGCAGACCGGGCAAAGACAGCTTGCTATGGAACTGCCCACCTTCGGCGGGTTCTTCCACGGGGAGACTTACAACTACCTCGTGTTCGGACAGCGCAACGAAGCCGAGAGCAACGAGGCGGAAGTGTTCCGCGTGGTGAAGTACGACCACGATTTCAACCGCGTTTCCGCCGCCGCCGTCCGCGACTGCTACACAAATACCCCGTTCCGCGCCGGTTCCTGCCGCATGGCGGAGTCGGGAAACCACCTGACCATTCACACGTCCAGACTGCGCTACCTCACCGACGACGGACTGCACCACCAGTCACAATTGAGCATCGTCGTCAATACGGACACGATGGAGGTCGAAAACGATTTGGGCGCGTTCCAGGGGAATCACGTCTCCCACTCGTTCAACCAGTTCGTCCTCTACGACGGGGAGGAGCGCGTCTTTGTAGACCACGGCGACGCCTACCCGCGCGGTGTGGTTCTGCACCAGTCGAACGGCGATTCCTACCGGGAAGTCAGCCTGCTGGACATCCCCGGCCCGACGGGCGACAACTGGACAGGCGTCGGCGTCGGCGGCCTTGAGCAGTCGGACGATTACTATCTGGTCGCCATCAACACCGTACGGCAAAGCGCGGTTCAATACGCCGCCGACGGCAGTTTCAGCCATACCCTCGACAGCGACGAACGCGACGTGATGTTGCTGTCCGTCTCGAAGTACATGGACGCCGGAAGCGTCCGGCAGGATTCCCTCACGGACTACTACCGGAGCGGAACCACAGCGGGCGTTCCGTATCTGGTGCGGCTGGGGGATAACCGCTATGTCATGCTCTGGCAGGAGTTCACGAGGGGCACCGACCAATGGGGATATGCCGTCTACAATAGCCAAGGCGTACGCTACGCGCTCCTCAACGGGAACGCGGATTTGCTGACGGAACCCGCGTTGTTATCCGAGGCCCGGCTTTCCGAATACTGTAAGCCCGTCGTGGACGGGGACAGCGTCGTGTGGTACGTGGACGCGGGCGGCACCGCCGAACAGGCGGGAACGCGTACTTTCTACCGCCTGTCGTTCTCCGCGCCGGACACCCCCGACACTCCGAATACGCCCGACACGCCGGACAGGCTGGAAATTCACTCTCTGACGGCGGGGGACGGCGTGGTGACGGCGACGCTTACCGGAACGATTCCGGCGGGGTCGAAATTCGTCGCGGCGCTGTACAATTCGGACGGGCAGTTTGTCGCGACGGCTATTGCCGACGCCGTCAGCGGACAGAACTCCGTACCGCTCGCCGCGGGCGACGGAATGACGCTCCGCGCCTTCCTGCTGGACAGTAACTATCGCCCCCTGTGCGTCGCGCAGTGACGGTTTTCGCGCCTTTCCCTCGCGGGAAGGGCGCGTTTTCAGGAAAGGAACAAGATGAAACTGATTTTCCTCGACATCGACGGGACGCTGACCGTACCCGGGGAGAACGTCCCGCCCCAAAGCGCCCTCGACGCCATCCGCGCCGCCCGCGACAACGGTCACAAAGTCTTTCTCTGCACCGGGCGGAGCTGGACTATGACGGAATCCGTCGCCGCCTACGGTTTCGACGGCGTGATTTGCTCCGCCGGGGGCTACATCGTCCTCGGCGCGGAGACCGTCTACGACCACCCCATGGACGCCGCCGAACTCCGGCGCGTCCTCGACACTATGCGAGACCCCGACATCTTCTGCCTTCTCGAAACCAAGTCCATGACGTTTGCGGACGTGGGCGCGGAGAAATTCGACGCCTCAAACAGCGAGGCCCTCCGCTGGCAGAAACTGCTCACGGAAAGTTTCGACGTTTCGCCCCTGCGCGACTACCGCGGGGAACCCGTCTACAAGGTCTCGTTTCTCTGTACGCGCCGCGCCGCCCTCGAACGCCCCCGGCAAATCCTGCAAGACCGCTTTGAGTTCTGCCTACAGGACTTTCTCTCCGGCGACACCGTCAACGGCGAACTCATCAACCGCGACTTCAGCAAGGGCGCGGCGATACGGCGCGTGTGTACGTACTTCGGCGCGCCCGTCGCGGAGACTATCGCCTTCGGCGACAGTATGAACGACCTCGACATGATAGAGACGGCGGGCGTCGGCGTGTGCATGGGCAACGGCAGTCCGGAGTTGAAGCGCCGCGCCGACAGAATCGCGCCGCCCGTGGAGCGCGACGGCCTCGCGGCGGCGTTCCGCGAACTCGGCCTCGCCCCCGCGTAAAATCCCCCGCCGCACAGCGCTTGAAAGCCGTCCCGAACTTCGGGACGGCTTTCGGTTTTCCCCGTGAGGGGCGCGGGTTGTGTCTTATGAAAGGGGTTGTCCAACATGACAAACCTTAAGTTTTAATCCCCGTGAGGGGCGCGGGTTGTGTCTGAAGTCTCTCCGCGGTGTTGACCTCGATGAGGTGTGTTTTAATCCCCGTGAGGGGCGCGGGTTGTGTCATGAAGGCCGAGCGCCAGAGGGACAAGGCCAAGTCGTTTTAATCCCCGTGAGGGGCGCGGGTTGTGTCCATCAGAGGCTACTACGGCATTCACCCTGACACGAAAGTTTTAATCCCCGTGAGGGGCGCGGGTTGTGTCTCAATGTACCTATCTAAAGTAGAATGGAGTCTCTTTGTTTTAATCCCCGTG
>CAMHBH010000054.1 GCA_946183175.1 uncultured Oscillibacter sp. | reverse complement strand
ATACAACTCCCGGCGGAATTGCAAGCCCCTTTCGAGATTTTTTTGCCCCCTCCGCCACAGTCGGCAGAGGGGGCGACGGCTATTCTTCTATAGGAAGCGGTTCACTGTCGGGGACGGGTTCGGGTTCGGGCGGGTCGAGGCGAAATTCCAGTAAGCCGACAGGGCCCTGTTCCGGGTAGTAGAACGTCTCGGGCCAGTCGGGGAAGGCCGAAAGCCCCTCGTCTTCCCGTAAACGCGCCTTGGCGTCCTCTACCTGCGCCTCCCCGCCCGGGCCCCAGTAGCCGATTCTCACGGCGAGCTGTTCCTGTCCGGCGTCCAGGGCGCTCCGCAGGAGGGTGTACACCGCCTCCGGACTGGTCGCGTTGACCACGGCCTGTAGTTCCTCCGCCGTGCGGCGGTAGCCGATTTGGAGCTTGACTTCATAGTAGCCCCGCTGGGCCTGGCTGACGGAGGCGATATAGGAGACGGCGTAAGACCCTAACGGCGTCTGCTGTTGAATCTCCATGGTCGCCTGTTCGAGGCGGTCGGCGATGGTCACGTCGTCGTCGAAGTGGTACAGGCGGAGGGTAGCGGCCTCGCGGCGCTGTCCGATGAGCAGGAGGAGGTCGTTTACGATGTCCTGGTAGTTCTCGGCGCGGAGGGTTCCGGCGGCCTCGCTCTCCCAGAACTTCCCGCTGTGCGGCGCTACGGTCACGTACTGCCGCTCCAGGAGCGAACAGCCCGACAATAGCGCACACGCACACAGTACGCAGACAAGCCGCCTCATCCGCGGAAGTCTCTCTCCAGAATGGTGTTACGGGGGCAGAGGGGTTTGTGCGTCTCGGTGTCGACGGCGAAGACGCGGATGGTATCGAAATCGCCGTCGAGGGTCACGCCGTCGGTATTCCCCGTCTCCCCGGAGACCACGTCGACCAGTTGCCCGTCGAGGTAGCCGCAGACGAGCAGGACGCCGTTCGTAATGCGGTACGCGGTCGTGTGCACGACGTGGTAGGAGCCCATGCGCGTGACGAACGAGGAAATATAGGCTACCGTGGAGTCCCAGTGCGCGTAGAGGGTATGATCCTCCGTGGCCGTGACGGTACTCTGGTCGGTAATCCTCTCGCCGCCGTCGAGTTCGGTATACCACCCGGCGAACTCGTACTGCTCCCGGGTCGGCGTGGGGAGTTCGCCGTAGGGCTGGCTGTAGGTCACGTTGGCGGATTCCTCCAAGAGCTCGCCGTGGTTGGGATTCAGCGTGACGGTGTACGTGGCAAGCTGCCACTGCGCGTAGAGGCTGAGGTTCTCGTCCCTGTCGTAGACGCCCCCGGATTCGTAGGAATCCCCGGTTCCGTTCGCCTGCGTGTTCCAGGAGGAGAAGACGTAGCCGGGATAGACGGGCACGGTCTCGGTCAGCGTGGCGTCCATGCCCTCTATTTTCATCTGGTCTTCGGGGGGCTCGGTGCCGCCGTTGGCGTCGAACGTAATCGTGTAGGAGGTGTAGACCGTGAACGTGATGGGCTCGCTCATGCTGGACGTGCGCTCGTTGGCGCTGACGGCCTCCAGTGTGGCCTCGTACGTCCCGGGTTCCAGCCTCATGCCGTAGGAGGTGTTGCGCCGGACGGTGACGGGGGTGAACTGCGTCTCGCCCTGCGTGACGCGGAGGACGTAGCTTGCGGCCCCCTCCAGGCTCTCCCACGAAAAGCGGACGTTGGCCCCCTCGCCGCCCTCCAAAGTGGCCTCCAAAACCGGGGTGTCAATCACGACCCATTCGGTCTCCTGGAGCTGGAAGAGCTGTGCCTCGGTGCCGTTCCGGGAGAAAATCCACAGTTCGGTACCCTCGGCGTCACTGCCTTCCACGATGTCCATGACGCGGTCGGAGCACTTCGGGCGGAGCTGGTAGGCCTGCGTGCCCCAGGAGTAGTCCCCGGTCGTCTGGTAGATGTACCACTGCTGGCCCGGGGCGGCGCTGTAGGATTCGACGCAGACCGGGGTACGGGAGGGCCAGCCGCTGTTCTGGGCCGCGAGGGCGGGGTTGCGGATGGTCTCGCCGCGCAGGGCGGACACTATCTCATAGGAGCTGTCGTTCTGCCGGAGGAAGCGCCAGACCTGCCCGGATTCCTCGGTTCTCGCGCGGGACGTGACATTCCCGCCGCCGTCGTTGGTGACGCAGCGGCTGAGGGCCGGGTTGACAATGTAGGCGTGGAAATCCTCGCTAAGCCTCACGTAGCCGCTGAAGGTGCCGAAAGACTTGCTGGTAAGCTGTACGGTGTCGATGGTCTGGGTGCCGGTGTAGTAGTTCCACATGACGTGGTAGCGGTCGTTGTTGTGGGAGTTGACGACGGGACTTCCGGCGGTGTTCGTGCCGACGCACAGGACGGCGTGGGCGAAGGGGATATTCTCCTGCTTGTCGTCGCTGGAATAGGTGTTCCGGCTGTAGAAGACCGGACTGCCCGTGAAAACCGTACTCGCGGAGGCGGTGACGCAACGCCCCCGGTTATCCCTCATCCAGTGGTGCAGATTCGTCGCGCCCGTCCAGGTCGCGCTACGGTTCGTGGAAGTCCTGTAGAACCACCCGTCGTTTGAATAGGGCCGTGTGACGACCTGCGGCATACCCCCGGCGTAGATACTCTGCGAGGTGAAGTTGGCGCAGTCGCCGCCGTAGGGGTTGAAGTTGGCGTAGTCGGGGTTGTAGTTGTTCCAATGCTCCTCGGAGTAGGCGACGGCGGCGTCCACGTTGTAGTCGGGGTAGTAGCTGAAGGCCAGCAGGGACGCGGCGTCGGGCACGTTCTCGTACTCCGGCTCCGGGACGGCGCGCGCAAGCAGTTCTTGCGTGTGTGCCTCGGAGAGCGTGTTCACGCCCAGAATGTCCGATTCGTCGTACTCGTCCGACAGGACTTGACAGGTGCCGTCCGGGGCGATATCGACCGTGAGAATGTGCCACGTCCCGAACCCCGACACGTCGCGCCCGCCCGCGCCGTCGGCGAGGTCGTCGTAGTCGAAGAAGGTCCACTCGTAGACGTACATGCTCCAGGTGCCGTCGGGGTTCCGCGCGGTGCGCTCCCGTTCGATACGCGCCGTGACATCGGCGTCGAGTACGGTCAGGCCCAGGCGGGTTTCCATGTCGCGGACACACGCCGCGCGCAGTTCGTTATTCTCCGCGACGGCGCTACTTGCGTTCCAGTCGTCGCCGGAGAACAGGCGCGCGTCGCCGCGGTACGCCGCCTCCCGCGCGGAGAAGTAGTCGGCGAGGGCCGCTTCCCCCGGACTGCCGCCCGACAGTAACTCCGCGCTGTCGCCGCCCCCGAACATCAGTTCCGACATCTCGTGGCAGTCCAGCGGCGTGGTCTGGAAGTCCGCCGCCGCCAGCGTCGTACACAACAGCACGGCCAGGCATAACAGCGGGATATACTTTTTCATAGAATCGCCTCCTTTAGAAAAGCGTCATTTGGCTGGTGTCCGCCATGCCGGCGAACGCGCCCAGCCCTTTCAACTGCTCGATGTGCGTCTTGGACAGCTTCGTACAGCAGAGGGAAAATTCCTCCACGGAAACGAATTTCTTTCCGGCGCGCTTCTCCACGGTGTCCTGCGCCGCCGCCTCCCCGAGGCCGTGTACGGACACGAACGGCGGCAAAAGGCCGTTGTCTGTAATCAGGAATTTCGTGGCGTCGGAGCGGTAAATGTCGATGGTGTCGAAATGGTAGCCGCGCAAGTAGAACTCGTAGCAGACTTCCAGCGTCGTGAGCAGATTCTGTTCGACGGCGGTGGCGTCCTTCTTGTTCTCGATTTCGCGGATTTTACGCTTGACGGCGTCCATGCCCGCGCAGCAGTATTCGGCGTCGAACGCCTTCGCGCGGACGGTGAAGAACGTCGCGTAGAACGCCAGCGGCTCGTGTACTTTGTACCACGCAATCCGGAAGGCCATCATCACGTAGGCCACGGCGTGGGCCTTCGGGAACAGGTAGCCGATTTTGGCGAGGGATTCGATGTACCATTCGGGCACGTTGTGCTCCCGCATGGACTCTTCCCAGCCCTCGTCGAACCCACCCTTCTTGACTTTGCCCTTGCGGACTTTCTCCATAATCTTGAACGACATCTTCGGGTCGAGGCCCTTGGAAATCAGGTACAGCATAATGTCGTCGCGACAGCCCACCGTTTCCAGTACGCTAGCCGTGCCGCTGACTATCAGTTCCCGTGCGTTGCCCATCCAAACGTCGGTACCGTGTGAGAAGCCCGACAGCCGTACCAGAGTATTAAAGTCTTTCGGTTGCGTGTCGACTAACATCTGTCTGGTGAAGCGGGTGTTAAACTCCGGAATCGCCACGGCCCCGGTCGGGCCGAGAATCTCGTCGTTCTCGTAGCCCAAAACCCGACTGCTGGTGAAAATCGACATCGTGTCGGGGTCGTCCAGCGGGATTCGTTGCGGGTCTTGCCCGGTCAAATCCTGCATCATGCGTACCATCGTCGGGTCGTCGTGTCCGAGCATGTCCAGCTTTAAGATATTGGCCTCCATGCAGTGGTATTCAAAATGGGTCGTGATGATATCGGAGTTTTCGGCGTCGGCGGGGCGCTGTACCGGACAGAAGTCCTCGATTTCCTTGTCGTCCGGGACGACGACCAGTCCGCCGGGGTGCTGTCCGGTCGTGCGCCGCGCCCCCACACAGCCCAGCGCCAGACGTTTCTTTTCGGCGTTGCAGGCCTCCAGCCCGTTTTCCTCCAGATACTTCAGCACGAACCCGAACGCGGTCTTGTCGGCGAGGGTGCCGATAGTCCCGGCGCGGAACACCTGCTTTTCACCGAACATCTCGATAGCGTGACGGTGCGCGCGGGCCTGATATTCCCCGGAAAAGTTGAGGTCAATGTCGGGGACTTTCCCGCCGCCGTAGCCGAGGAAGGTTTCAAAGGGGATGTCGAAACCGTCCTTGACATACGGAATCCCGCAGACGGGGCATAATTTGTCGGGCATGTCCGCGCCGCAGCCGTAGGAACCATCCGTGACAAATTCGCTTCCCTTGCACTGCGGGCAGCGGTAATGCGGCGGCAGGGAGTTTACTTCTGTAATGCCCGACATATACGCCACCAGTGACGAGCCGACGCTGCCGCGCGAGCCGACTAGATAGCCGTTTTCGAGGGAACGCTGTACCAGTTTCTGCGCCGACATGTAAACCACGTCGTACTTGCCCAGAATGCCGCCGAGTTCGACTTTCAGGCGTTCGGTAATCAGCGGCGGCGGGTCGTCGCCGTAGAGGCGGTGTACTTTCTCCCAGACCAGCGTGTTGAGTTCCTCTTCCGAGTTTTCGAGGCGCGGCGGGAATAACTCCGACGGTAACAGCTCAAAGGTTTCGACCTGATTCGCAATCAGGCGCGTATTGCTTACGACGACCTCGTAGGCCTTCTCCGCGCCTAAGTACGCGAACTCTTCGAGCATTTCGTCGGTCGTCTTGAAGTAAATCGGCAACGGTTCGTTGGCGTCGGCGAACTTCTTCGACGCAAGCAGAATGTGTCGGTAAATTTCTTCTTCCGGTTCCTGAAAGTGTACGTCACCCGTCGCGCAGACTGGTTTCCCGAGTTCGTCGCCGAGGCGGACGATTGTCCGGTTGAACTCGCGCAAATCCTCTTCCGAGCGCGCGTCGCCGTTGCGGACTAGAAACGCGTTATTGCAAAGCGGCTGGATTTCGAGGTAGTCGTAGAAGGACGCGATTCGTTTCAATTCGTCCCAGTCCTTATGCTCCACGACGGCCCGGAAGAGTTCCCCGGCCTCGCAGGCCGAACCGACGAGGATTCCTTCCCGGTGCGCCATGAGTTCCGTTTTCGGAATCGTGGGCATTTTCCGGAAGTGCTTCAAGTTGGAATCCGAAATCATCTGGTACAGGTTCTTTAAGCCCGTCTTATTCCGCGCAATCAGGATAATATGCCGGGGGCGGCGGTTTACTCTCGTATTCAGCGGGCGGAGTTTCTCCATATCGGCGTTGATTTCCTGTAGGCGCTGAATCCCGCGCGCGCGGAGCATGTCCCAGAACGGTATCAGCATATAGGCGACGGTCGCGGCGTCGTCGCTGGCGCGGTGGTGGTTGAACTCCGGGAGTTGCAGACGCGCGGCGACCATGTCGAGTTTATGCTTCTTCATGTCCGGGAGAAGGTTTTGCGCCAGAATCAGGGAATCAATGTAAGTCGGGTCGAAGTCGAGGCCGTTTTCGGCACAGCCCGCGCGGATAAAGCCGATATCGAATTCGGCATTGTGCGCCGCGAGGGGACGCCCCCGCACGAAGTCCAGAAACGCCGTCAACGCCTCTTTCGGGGGCGGCGCGTCCTTCAACATCTCGTCGGTGATTCCCGTCAGCGACACTATCTCGGGCGTCAGGGCGCGCCCGGGGTTGACGAACGTCTGAAAGCGTTCCGTGACTTCCCCGCCCTTCAACACAACCGCCCCGATTTCGGTAATGGCCTCCCGGTCTACTTTCAGCCCGGTGGTTTCGATGTCGAAACAGACGATTTCCGCGTCAAGCGGGGCGTCCTGCGGGCCGTGTACGGCGATTCGGTCGTCTAAGTTGTTGACGAAGTAGCCCTCCATGCCGTACAGGATTTTAATTTTGTCCCCGGCGGCGTGCCACGCGTCGGGGAACGACTGCGCCACGCCGTGGTCAGTAATCGCAATCGCCGGGTGTCCCCAGCGAATGGCGGTCTGTATGACGGATTTCGTGTCGGTGAGGGCGTCCATGTTCGACATTTTCGTGTGCAAGTGTAATTCGACGCGCTTTTCCTTTGCGTTGTCCTGCCGCTCCGCGTGCGTGATGATGTTGATATTCGAGGGGTGTAATTGAATGTCCTTGCCGTCCCAGGTGGGCTCCATGCGGCCCTGTACGCAAAGCCACATACCGGGCTTTATCGAACCCGAAAGCGCCTCAGCCTCTTTCGCCGACACGTTTTTCTGTACGGTGACGGAGTTGGTGTAGTCGGTCATGTCGAAGGACACGCGCCACAGTCCGTGGCGGCGGGTCTCGCGGCTCTCGAACGAGAACACTTTCCCCGCGACAGTCGCCCCGCCCGTTTTGAGGTCGAGTTCCTTCATGGGCACGGTGCGCCCCTTGATGACATTCCCCATGAGGACTTTTTCCGGTTTCGGGGCCTCCGGCCTGCCGTGATTCCCGCTGTTATTGGAAGGTTTTCCGCCGCCCGACGATTTCACGCCGCCGTTACTGGACGGTTTCCCGCTGTTGTTGCCCGACGCCTTGCCGCCGCCGGACGGTTTCGGACTTGCGGGGCGCGGGGCCGCCGACAATTCCGGGCGGGGCCGCGCCGATAGCTGTAATTCCGCCTCCGCGAAGTCGTAGGATTTCCGGATAGCCTCGCGCAGAAAGCGGCAGTCGTCGTCGGAGAGCACGGCGTCGAGATTCACGCGGAGACGGATTCGCAGGGCCTGTAAGTCGATGACGCCCTCCGTCACCTCGGAACCGGCTAATTTCCGGCGAAGCGCCGGATTCAACGGAAGCGCGGAGAACATCCGCAAAAAGGGTACGGATTCCGTCATAGTACCTCCTTTTCGAGCGGCGTCAGAGTTTTTCGATTTCCGTCATAAGGGCGTCGAGAAGCTGGCTTTCCGGCACTTTGTACAGGATTTCGCCTTTCCGGAAAATGAGGCCCTCGCCGTTGCCGCCCGCGATTCCGATGTCAGCCGCGGACGCCTCGCCGGGGCCGTTCACCGCGCAGCCCATAACCGCCACGGTAATATTTTTCTCACACCCGCGCAAGCGCCGCTCTACTTCCTCCGCAAGCGGGATTAGGTCAATCCGCGTCCGTCCGCAGGTCGGACACGCTATCAAATTGACGCCCTCTTTGCGCAGTCCGGCGGCCTGTAGAATTTTCTTTGCGGCGTAGATTTCCTCCACGGGGTCGGCGGTCAGCGTCACCCGTACAGTATCCCCGATTCCCATGCACAGTAACCCGCCGATTCCCATCGCCGATTTGACCATGCCCATCGATGGCGTTCCGGCCTCCGTGACGCCCAGGTGTAACGGGTAGTCCGTGCGCTCGGAGAGTAAGCGATACGCCGACATCGTCAGCGGCACGTCGGAACATTTCACGGAAATGCAGATATCGTCGAAGTCGAAGCGGTTCAGGAGCTGTACATGTCCGAGGGCGCTTTCTACTAACGCCTCCGGCGTAACCGCGCCGTATTTGGCCAAGAGTTCCTTTTCGAGGGAACCGCCGTTGACGCCGACGCGAATCGGAATCCCGCGCGCGCGGCAGGCGTCGGCGACGGCCTTTACACGCTCTTCCCCGCCGATATTCCCCGGGTTAATCCGGATAGCGTCCGCGCCGCGCTCCGCGCACATTAACGCGAGTTTGTAGTTGAAATGGATATCGACGATGAGCGGAATGGAAATCTGCTCTTTGATTTTGTCGACGGCCTCCGCCGCGGCGGTATCCGGCACGGCCACGCGGATTATCTCACACCCGGCGGTTTCCAGCGCGCGGATTTGCGCGACGGTCGCGGGTACGTCGTCGGTTTTGGTGTTGCACATCGACTGTATCGACACCGCCGCGCCCCCGCCGACCGCCACTTTCCCAACATACAGACGTTTCGTCATAAGTTCACCTCTAACGAATCCACGCCCCCGCGACACGGAGACGTTTTGTCATACGCTCACTTCTTCCTGTAACCGTGAATCCACGCCCCCGCCGACACAGGGACGTTTCGTCATAAGCTCACTTCTTCCCGTAACAGCGAATACATACAGCTATCTAAGATTTCCCCGCGCTTGTAGACGTTCCGCCGCAAGACGCCTTCCAGTGTGAAGCCGTTCTTCTCCACGACGCGCCGGGAGGCGATATTCCGGGCGTTGATTTCGGCGTCAATGCGCACGATGTCGAAGCGCCGGAAGCCCTCCCGGCAGATTTCCGCGACGGCGGCGGTCATGATTCCGCGTCCCCAGAAGGGTTTCGCGAGCCAGTCGCCGAGTTCGGCGGTACGGCGGTAGATGTCCGAGCGGGGGAATACGCCCACGCTCCCGGCGGCCTCGCCGTCGATTACGATGGCGCGGCAGAGTTGCGTTTCCTCTTTCGCGATACAGTCCCGGATATAGCTTTCGGCGTCGGAGAGCGCGTAGGGGTACGGGAACCTGTCGCGGAGGTTCAAGGACACGTCGGGGTCGTTGGCGTAGCGCGCCAGCGATACGGCGTCCGAGAGTTGCCACGGGCGCAAAATGAAATGGTTTTCCATGAAATTTTCCCTACCGGAACAGCTTCAAAACGTCCTGTACTGTCACCACTAACATGAGCGTCAACAGGGCCGCCATGCCCACGGCGTTGACCGCCGCCTGGTACTTTTCCGGTACGGGGCGGTGGAACAGCAACAGCGAAATCTCGTCGAGTACGAGGAACAGCACGCGCCCGCCGTCGAGGGCCGGGAACGGCAACAGGTTCATGACTGCCAGGTTGACCGCCAGCAGGGCGGCGAAGTAGAGGATATTTTCCAGGGCGTCGCGGGCGGTGGCGGACTGTTCGCCCATTTGGGTCATCGTCGAGACAATCCCCACGGGGCCCGTCAGGTCTTTGACCGACGCCCCGCCCGTGAAGAGCTGTACCAGACTGAAACGCACGAGCTGTACGAAGTCGAGCGCGTTGAGCCACGTATAGCGGAGCCTGTTCAGGAATGTGGCGTCCTCGGCGTGGACGCCGACGTAGAGGCCGAAGCCGGTATAGGATTCCCCATTCTGCCCGGTGTAGGTCTGTCGCGTCATGGGGAAGTCGTTTAACGTGACCTTCTGCCCGTCGCGGATGACTGTCAGGTCGATGGTGTCGCCCTTGTGGTAGGACAGGAACAGCGACGCGTCGCCGCGCAGATAGGTTCGGTAGCCGTCGATTTTATAGAACACGTCGCCGGACATAAGGCCGTTTTCGCCCTCCAGGGGGAAGCCGTCGGCGAAGCCCGTGATTTCGTCCGTGAGGAACGCGCCCGCGCCGCTGTAGAGAATCAGGATGATGACGACGCCCGTCAGGAAGTTCATGAACGCGCCCGCGACGAGAATCAGGAACTTTTTCCAGGCCTTTTGCCGGACAAAGGAACGTTCGTTTCCGGTATCCTCGTCCTCGCCCTCCATGGCGCAGTAGCCGCCGACAGGGAAGGCGCGCAGGGAGTAGAGGGTCTCCCCGTACTGCCGTTGCCAGAGCAGGGGGCCCATGCCGATTGCGTACTCGTTGACCTGTACGCCGCAGAGTTTGGCGACGATACAGTGTCCCAGCTCGTGTACGGCTATCAGGAAGCCGAAAATCAGGATTGCGGCGAAAATATAGATAACAGTTGACATAGATACTCCTATAATTAGAACACCTGACGGCGCGCGGCGCTGTCGGCGTCGAGAATGTCTTGCAAAGTCGGATTTTTCACGACGGGCACGGTCTCCATCGCGCGGGAGACGAGGCGCGGGATGTCGTAGAACCCAATACGGTCGCGGAGGTACAGCCCGACGGCCTCCTCATTGGCGGCGTTGAGTACGGCGCAGGCGGTGCCGCCCGTCCGTACGGCCTCCTCGGCCAGTCCCAGACACGGGAACGCGCTCCGGTCGGGTTCGGCGAACGTCAGCGGCGGACACGATAACAAGTCGAGCGGGTCGGCGGGGCCCTCCGTCCGGTGGGGGTAGGTCAACGCGTACTGTATCGGTAAGCGCATGTCGGGCGCGCCGAGTTGGGCCAGTACCGCGCCGTCCCGGAACTCCACCATAGAGTGTACGATACTCTGCCGGTGTATCACGACATGCACCTTTTCGAGCGGGAGGCGGTAGAGCCGCATGGCCTCTATGACTTCCAGGCCCTTGTTCATCAGCGTGGCGCAGTCGACGGTAATTTTAGGCCCCATGCGCCAGTTGGGGTGACGGAGTGCGTCGGCGGAAGTCATGGGGGCCATTTCCTCCCAGGTCTTGCCGTAGAACGGCCCACCCGAACAGGTCAGAATCAGCCGCCGGACTTCCGACATGTCCTGTACCGTCCGCAGACACTGGAAAATCGCGGAGTGTTCGGAGTCGACGGGGACTATCTCCGCGCCGTACTTGCGGGCGGTCTCCATGACGAGTTCCCCGGCGCAGACGAGCGTTTCCTTATTCGCCAGCGCGATACGCTTTCCGGCGCGGATTGCGGCGAGCGTGGGCTTTAGCCCCGCCACGCCGACGACTGCCGTGACGACAGTCCCGCCCATGGTGGCGGCCTCGGTCAGCGCCCCGACGCCCCCCGCCACGCGGATTTCGGTGTCCGCCAGCCGGACGGACAAATCCTCGGCGGCGGTCTCGTCGGCCATTGCGACCATGTGCGGGCGGAATTTGCGCGCCTGTTCCTCGATACGCTTCACGTCGGAATTGGCCGTGAGGGCCTCGACTTTCAGCCCCAGCGCCTCCGCGACTTCCAGCGTCTGCCGCCCGATGGAGCCCGTAGAGCCCAGTACGGAAAGGGTTTTATTCATTGCGTACCGCCTTTCTTTCCGGGGCACTCACCCCGCCAGAAGCCATTTGAAAACCGTGTCCCGGAGGACGTAGAGGACGAGCAAATGCACGGGGTAGAAGCCGTAGAAGAACCATTTCGACATACGGTAGTTTCCGCGCTGACCGTTGTAGAGCAGGATGGGCACCAGCGACACGACGCCGTAGGCCTCATTGACCCAGCCGTGCCCGGCGTCGTAGAGCGAGGCCCAGAGCACGATACCGACCGCCGCGCCGACGTTGCGCGACAGTTGCGTGTCGTCGCGCAGGAATACGACGGCGTTTTCCCCGGCGTAGACGAGGGCGATAAGCAGTACGCCCCAGCCGTGGTAGTCGACTTCCAGAAGCTCCCCGGCGAAAATCGCCGCCGCCACAGGCAGGGCCGCGCACAACAGCGCCGCGGGCTGTGGAATCCGCCGCTTTCGACACCAGTCGAACAGCAGTTCCGCCGACATCACCCCGAACAGCCCCAGAGAGAGCGTCAGGAAGATATTTTGTGACGAATAGCGCCTGTCCCAGCCCGTCAGGAGCAGGTCGAAGGGGATTTCCGAAATCAGGGCGAATATCAGGAGATTCCGCAGGTAGAGCCAGCGGTTGCGGGTATACCGGAAGCCTTCCAGGAGGAGCACGACGAAAATCGGGAAGGCAATCCGCCCGACGCGCCGCATAAGCAGATAGGTTTCCGACCAGCCGAGCCACTTGTAGCAGGCGTAACCGGCGTGGTCGACGACCATCGTCACGACGGCAATCCATTTGAGCGCGTAGGCGGTCACGGAGAATTTTTGCGTTTCCATAGACAGTCCTTTCCGCGCTACGGGAGCAACAAAAGCGCGTATTCCACGACCGGGGCCACGAACAGCACGCTGTCGAAGCGGTCGAGCACGCCGCCGTGGGCGAGGAAGATGTGCCCGTAGTCCTTGACCCCGTACTGACGCTTAATCAGGGAAAAGCTCAGGTCGCCGAGTTGCGAGACGACGCCGCAGAGCAGGGAAAGCGCCAGCGTTCCGAAGAATCCGGGCCCGAGGCGCGTCAGGAGCAGGAACACCAGCCCGCCGACGACATTCCCCGCGAGGCCGCCGACAGCGCCCTCAACGGTCTTATGCGGACTGACGACCGGGGCGAGTTTCCGCCGTCCGAAGGAGCGCCCGGCCAGGTACGCGCCCGAATCGCAGGAGAAGCTCAGCACGAACGGCAGGAGGAGTAAGGCGCGGTGTACGCCGCCGCCGTCGATACGCAGGAAGGACGCGAACGAGTACGCGACGGCGACCGCCGCCAGCCACGCCGCCGAAATCTGCTCAAACCTGACCTTCCCGCCCTGACTGACCGCGTAGGCCGAAAGCGCCATCAGTTCGAGGGCCCACAGCCCGAGGGGGGCGTCGGCGTTGGCGTAGTACCACAGCACGGTGAGCGCGGGCAGTACGGCGCTGACTGCCACCATGACGCCGCGCCGCTGTTGGCTGACACACTGTTGCAGTTCCATCCCGGCGAGGGCGGCGAGTACGGCGAGGGCCGCGCAGAGTACGAAACGCGGACAGTACAGTACAATCAGGATTATCGCGGGAATGCCGACCACGGCCACAAGGATTCTTGAAACCATGCAGTCCCTCCGTTACACGCCGCCGAAGCGGCGGTTGCGTTTGGCGTAGGCGGCGATTGCCTTGTCGATTTCGTCGGTGGTGAAGTCGGGCCAGAGCGTATCGGTGGCGTAGAACTCCGAGTAGGCGCACTGCCAGAGCAGGAAGTTGCTAGATCGGAAGAGCACACGTCTGAACTCCAGTCACATAGCGACATCTCGTAT
>CAMHBH010000053.1 GCA_946183175.1 uncultured Oscillibacter sp. | reverse complement strand
TTCCTGATAGAGCATTCCGGGACGCGGCGCAATTTAGAAGTAGACTTCTTCGGCGGCGAACCGCTGATGAATTGGGACGTAGTCAAGCGGCTTGTGGAGTACGCCAGAAGCGTGGAGCAGTCGCGCGGGAAGCGCTTCCGCTTTACGCTCACGACCAACGGCGTACTGATTGACGACGACGTAATCGAGTTCGCCAACCGCGAAATGTCGAATGTCGTGCTGTCCCTCGACGGGCGCCCGGAGATTCACGACCGGGTACGCGTCGACTACGCCGGGCGCGGGAGTTACGACCGCATTGTGCCGAAATTCCAGAAGCTGGTCAAGGCGCGCGGCGGGAAGAATTACTACATGCGCGGGACGTTCACCCACGCCAACCCCGACTTTACAAAAGACCTGTTCCATATGGCGGACCTCGGATTCACGGAACTGAGTATGGAACCGGTGGTATGCGCGCCCGGCGACCCCGCCGCCCTGACGCCGGACGATTTGGAAATCGTGAAACAGCAGTACGAGTTACTAGCCGTCGAAATGCTCCGCCGCGAACGGGAGGGACGCCCGTTGACGTTCTACCACTACATGTTAGACCTGACGGGGGGGCCTTGCGTCTACAAGCGAATCTCGGGTTGCGGCTCGGGCACGGAATACATGGCGGTCACGCCGTCGGGCGATTTGTACCCGTGTCACCAGTTCGTGGGGGAGGCGGCGTTCAAACTCGGCGACGTGTGGCGCGGCGTGACGGAATCGGGTATCCGGGAGCAGTTCCGCGCCTGCAACGCCTACGCCCGCCCGGAGTGCGCCGACTGCTGGGCGCGGCTGTACTGTTCGGGCGGCTGTGCCGCCAACGCCTACCACGCGACGGGCTCCGTGCTGGGCGTCTACCGCGCGGGGTGCGAACTGTTCCGGAAGCGTATCGAGTGCGCCATCATGCTACAGGCCGCCCGCGCCACGGCAAAGTAACGTCGCGGGGCAGTCTAGCGAAAGGGGAAAAGCGCCCGGAAGGGTGACTAGCGAAAGGGGAATCGCAATGCTGTTTGGGAAGAAGCGCCCGGAGGCCGTTGTAGACCTGTCTGGGAAGCGGCCCGCCGTGCGGAAAAGTATCTGTACGGGCGAAATAACGGGCGGCTACATCGACGCCGAAACCGGGAAATTCCACGAACTGGAACTCATTAGCGGCCCGGACGGCCTCGCGGACTTCTGCAAGTCCCTGCGGGTGTCGCCGGAGGACGTGGAGACTGTCTACTGATGGAGACGCCCGTCGCCGACTTCGTGCGCGCCTACGCGCACTCCGGGACGGCCCGTTTCCACATGCCCGGGCACAAGGGCGTCCCGATACTCGGCTGTGAGGCGCTCGACATTACGGAAATTTCCGGCGCGGGGGAACTCTATGACGACGCCCCCGACAGTATCCTCGCGCGGAGCGAACGCAACGCCGCTGTGCTGTTTGGCGCGTGCCGCACGGCCTACGTCACGGAGGGGTCAAGCCAGTGCATACGCGCTATGGTATACCTCGCCTTGGCGGCGCGCCCGGCGGGTACGCCGCCCGTCATCGTCGCGGCGCGCAACGCGCACAAGGCGTTGTTGTACGCCGCCGCGCTGTCGGGGGCCGAACTCGTGTGGCTGTGGCCCGACGCCCGGGACAGTCTGTGCCGCTGTGAGGTCTCGCCGGAGGCCCTGCGGCGTACTCTGGAAACGCTCCCAGCGCCCCCGGCGGCGGTGTGGCTGACCAGTCCGGACTACCTCGGCGGCGTCGCGGATATCGCGGCCCTCGCGGAAATCTGCCACGCCCACGGCGCGCCCCTGCTCGTCGACAACGCCCACGGCGCGTATTTACGCTTCCTGCGCCCGTCGCGACACCCGCTCGACCTCGGGGCCGATATGTGCTGTGACTCGGCGCACAAGACGTTCCCCGTACTGACCGGCGGCGCGTACTTACACGTTTCCCCGCGCGCGGCGTACTTCGCGGAGAACGTCAAAACCGCGCTTGCGCTGTTCGGCTCCACAAGCCCCTCGTGGCTGACGCTCGCCTCGCTGGACTTGTGCAACCGTTATTTGTCGGACGGCTACCCGGCGCGGCTGTCGGAGACGGTATCGCGCCTCGACGCCCTGCGCGACACCCTACGCCGTCGCGGCTGGACGGCGGAGGCGTCCGACCCGCTCCGGCTGACGCTTCGCGGCGACGCCGCGCGGATGTGCGAACGCCTGCGCCGGGGCGGAATCGAGTGGGAGTACGCCGACCGCGACTTTCTCGTACTCATGGCCACGCCCGAAAACCCGCCCGCCGACTTTGCGCGTATCGCCGACGCCCTCGGCGGCAACGACGCGCCGGACATCCCGCCGCCCGTCCTGCCGGTGCCCCGCGCCGAAACCGTACTGTCCCCGCGCGCGGCATTGTTCGCGCCGCACGAGCGCGTACCTGTAGAGGACGCCGTAGGGCGAATCTGCGCCGCGCCGCTGGTGGGCTGTCCCCCGGCGATTCCCGTCGCGGTCTCCGGGGAGCGTATCCCACCCGACGCCCTCCCGCTGTTCCGCTACTACGCAATCCCTAGCGCCGATGTCGTGCGGGAATAAAGAATTGTCGACTGTTTTTCAAAAAGCACTTGACAAATCCGGCCTGTTCGTATAGAATGCGCTTGCAATTGAATTGTGAACGACAAAACCTTGTGGTTTCCACCGGGATGTGCTATCATATCCGCGCGGGACTGCAACGGACAGTGACAACGGCTGTCACTGAAAGAATTGGGAGGCTTTTATGTCCGTTTACGATTTCACCGTCAACGACCGCAAGGGCAACGAGATTCCCCTGTCGAATTACAAGGGAAAGGTTCTGCTGATTGTCAACACCGCCACCGGGTGCGGCTTCACGCCCCAGTACAAGGAATTACAGGAAATCTACGCCGACCACCAGAAGGACGGCCTCGAAATCCTCGACTTCCCCTGCAACCAGTTCGGCAACCAGGCCCCCGGCTCCAACGACGAAATTCACACCTTCTGCACGGGGCGTTTCGGAATCACCTTCCCGCAGTTCGGCAAGATTGAGGTCAACGGCCCCGCCGCCCATCCGCTTTACGCCTACCTGACGGGCAATTCCACCTTCGCCGGGTTCGACGACAACGAAATGGGACACCTTCTCGACGACATGTTCTCCAAGGCCGACCCCGACTACAAGAAGACCAGTTCTATTAAATGGAACTTCACGAAATTCCTGATTGACCGAAACGGAGAGATTGTCGCGCGCTTCGAGCCGACAACGTCTATGGATACCGTCCGGGAAAAGACAGAGGCGATTTTATGACGCATTTTGAATACCAGACCCGCGGAACCTGTTCGCGGCTTATCAGTCTCGACCTCGACGGGGAGCGCGTCCACAACGTGCGCTTCGTCGGCGGCTGTGACGGGAACCTCAAAGCGATTTCCTCCCTTGTGGAGGGGCTGACAGTACAGGAAATTACCGACAAGGTGTCGGGCATCCGTTGCGGGGCCAAGAACACCTCCTGCGGCGACCAGCTCGCCCAGGCCGTACAGGCCGCCAGCCGCTTCCAGCAGGCGGGCGTGAGCGCGTGACTTTGTAAGCACGGCCCCGCGCCGTGGACATAAAGGAAGGGGAACTAACTATGAAAATCGCGGTCAGGTACTACTCCAAAGGCGGCAACACGAAAAAACTCGCCGACGCTATCGCGTCGGCCCTCGGCGTGGAGGCCGAAACCGTAGACCGTCCTCTCGACGGGAAAACCGACATGGTATTCCTCGGCTCCGCCGTCTACGCCAACGGCGTCGACGAATCGGTCAAGCGCTTCCTCCGCAAGAACGCCGACAACATCGGCACCCTCTACAACTTCAGCACCGCCGCCATTGCCCCCTCGACCTACAAGCAGGTCAAGAAAATCGCCGACGAGAACGGTATCAACCTCTCCGCGCGGGAGTACCACTGCAAGGGCTCCTTCCTCCTCCTCAACAAGGGCCGCCCCAATCAGGGCGACATTACCCGGGCCGTGGCCTTCGCCAAACTCGCGCTCCAGGACGCGGAATAATCCCCGCGCCCGCCGAATCCGATTGAAAAGAGAGAACCAGATATGATTCATAACATGACGGAGGCCCTTTCCCGACAGGATATCCAGCCGGAAGCGCTCCTCCTGAAAAACCAGCTTTGCTTCCCGCTCTACGCCTGCGCGCGGGATATGGTCAAGAAGTACAAGCCCTACCTCGAGCAGATTGACTTGACCTACACGCAGTACATCACCATGATGGTGCTCTGGGAACAGCATAGCGTCACCGCTAAGGAACTCGGACAGCGTCTGTACCTGGATTCCGGCACGCTGACGCCGTTACTGAAACGCATGGAGGCCAAAGGACTGCTGACGCGTCAGCGCGACCCGGTGGACGAACGCAGTCTCCGCGTGACGATTACGGAGGCCGGGGAAGCCCTCAAAGAACGCGCCCTCGATATCCCCTATCAGATGGCCCAGCACGTCAAGCTGACGAAAGAAGAGAGCGAAACGCTCTATAAACTGCTCTACGTCCTGCTGAAAAACGACTGACGCCGAACGGCGGACATGGTACGCGCCATGTCCGCCGTTTTTCAGGGCGTGACACCTCCCGCCGTGCGGGGAGGCAAAGAACCCGGTAAAAAGCCTCCCTCGTGTCAACGGGGGAGAAGACTTTCAGGGCGTGGAGAGGTCTGTACGCTCGCAGATTTCGCGCGCCTTGGCCTGTATCGCTTTGAGGTCGACGAACGTCTCCGGGCGCTTGTACACGTCCCGCAACAGCGCCGACGGGTGGTAAATTGCCGTAATCCAAACCCCCGCCTTCCGGAACCAGTGTCCGTGCTCCTTCGTGATTCGGAACTCGGGCTTTATGACCGCCTGCGCCGCAATCCGGCCCAGACAGACTATCATTTTCGGGCGTAACAGCGCCGTTTGACGCCTCAGCCACGGCAGACACGCGTCGCGCTCCGTATTCAGCGGGTCGCGGTTCCCCGGCGGGCGGCACTTGACGATATTCGCGATGTAGACCTTGCTCCGGTCGAGGCCGATAATCTCCATCATGTCATTGAGCAGTTGCCCGGCGGGGCCGACGAACGGAAGGCCCTGTTCGTCCTCGCGCTGTCCGGGGCCCTCCCCGATGAACATGATTTCCGCCGTCCGGGAGCCGTCGCCGAACACAAGATGTTGTCGCCCAGCCCCCAGCGGACACGCCCGACAGCCATTGCACTCCCTTTCCAGCGTTTCCCAAGTGTCCGGCATTGTTACCTCCGGTTCCATATCCACAGTACGAACGTACTCACGACCACCGCGACGAGCATGCCGCCGAGTACGTCCGTAGGGTAGTGTACGCCTACGTACAGCCGCGAAAGCGCAATCAGCGCGGCAAGGCAGAGAATCGGCACGCCGTACTTTTTCGGGAGCATGCCGAACAGAACCAGCGCGCAGGCGAACGAGGCGGAAGTATGTCCGGACGGGAACGAGTAGTCGGTCGGGTGCGGAATCAGGGTCGTCAGCTCGGGAATGACCTCATAGGGGCGCGTGCGCGCCACGAGATTCTTTAACAGCAGGTTACATAATAAGAAGCAGAGCCCCATGGACAACAGCGCGGCCTGTCCGGCCTCGCGGGTCCGGCGCTGGCAGAGCAGAGCCGCCGACAACAACAGCCACACAATTCCCGCGTTCCCCAGAGAAGTGACCGCTATCCAGAAAAAATTCCACGCGTGAAAACGCGCGTGTTTCTGTATCCACAGCAACAGATTCCCGTCAATCGTCGCGAAAATGCTCATAAACGTCACTCCTTTCCCGGAAGCGCGGCGGCGCTCACTCCCGGACATGTTCCAACCCCTGATTGATGATGACTTTCACATGGTCGTCGGCGAGCGAATAGAACACCGTCTTCCCCTCCCGGCGCGACTTCACAAGGCGCACGTTTTTCAGCGCCCGCAACTGGTGCGATACCGCCGACTGCGTCAGGCCCAGCAGGGCCGCCATGTCGCACACGCACATTTCCGAGGCGAACAGCAGATAGAGTATCCGAACCCTGGTGGAGTCCCCGAAAATGCGGAACAGCTCCGTTAAGTCGTACAAGGTATCCTCGTCGGGCAGTTCGGCCCTCACGCGCGCGATAATGTCCTCGTGCGGACAGGTCAAGTCACAGCGTTCCACGTTGTAGGGGTCGTCCTTGGGCCTGTAGCGGACGGCCCTCCGCCCGGTCTCGTACTCTCTTTCCATAAGTCCTCCCCGTGAAAATGTTCTCTGACAGGCCCATTATAGCCGCCCGTTCGACGTTTTGTCAATGCCAAAGGCCCGAAACTTTTCGGCGTATTGACAACTCGCGCCGTCTTTTGTAAAATAGGTGTCGAACGAAGCGGAAGGAGTGCAAAGCATGCGTCATAAAAAAAATCTGGTACGCCCGTTTCTTTTGGGCGTGATTGCGCTTCTTTTGATTCTGATTGCCCTCGAACTGCTACAGCGCAGAAACGCGCCGGACTTCTCCCGGGTCATTGCCTACGTCCCGCTCGACGACCGTATTGACAATTTAGAGGATGTGACGTATCTAGCGGAGGCGTCGGGGTGGGAAGTCGTCACGCCGCCCCGCGACTGGTTCCGGACGGCCCTCGACGGTCAGCCCCGTAACGAGAACGGTACCCCCTACGGCAACCGCGAGGCCCTCTTTGAATGGGTGCGCGACATGGGCCGCGCCGGGTGCCATACGTTCATACTCTCCCTCGACCAGCTCTTTTCCGGCGGCCTGGTCAACTCCCGTTTCGTGCGGGAGACGTGGCCGCTGTCGTTTTCGGGCCGCTCCTCTATGGGCGAAATCGACGCGTTCCGGAAGTACGTGCTCCCGCTGGCCAAAGACCCCAAGAATCACCTGTACTTGTACGACAGTCTGGCGCGGCTGTCGCCCACGGTCGGCTACGAGGGAATCGGCGAGGCCGAATACTACGCCCTCCGCGAGTACGGCATGGTGCCGCGTCCGGCGCTCCCCGACCGTGAACTCACGTTACAGCACGTCTTTTCCCTTTACCCCTACGCCGCCGACAGGCATACCCCCGCCGAGGACGCGCTCGAAAATACGCGCTTCCGCGACGCCCTCTCCCCGGAGTTGCTGGAAACCTATCTGGGAGTACGGCGGCGTAAGCTCACCTTGACCGACGAGGTGCTGTCGGAAATCCAGCCCTTTGACAACGTGCAGTTGTTCATCGGCGTCGACGATTCCTCCAACCGCGACAACATCCAGTACAACGAGTTACGCTACTTGCGCTGGCGTATCGGGGAGGACGTGTCGTCGGGAATCGCGGTCATGGCGGGGCTTGACAGTCTGGCGCGGCTGTTCGTGGGGCGAATCGCGCAGGAGACGTACGATTACCATGTCCGGGCGTCGGTGCGCTACGTCGGCGGAACCGAGGAAAAGCACTCGTCGGAATTTGACCTCTACACGCTGGAGGAGGTAGTACGGCTCCACCTTGATTTCTTCCGCGCCGAGGAGGTGCCCGAGAAGGACGCCGAGCTACAGTTTCTTGTCATGACGGCCCCGGAAGACCCCGCAAAAGCCGGGGAATATGTAGAGGAATTGGTTTCCGCGCTGGAACGGAATCTAGCGTTGCACATTCCGACGGTGCTGAACGAGGCAAGCAACAACGCCTACGGCGACGCGCTCGAAAAGGCGTTGCTGGAAAGAATCCCGTTTGCGGGACTGGTCGCCTACGCCGGGAAGTACGACCAGGCGAATGTCACGGGGGCGGCGTTCGCTATGGGCTTCTCGCGCTACCTCTACTTGCGCTGTGGCGCGGGCGACAGTCCCGCCGCCGACGCCGCGCAAGTCCGGCAGATGGCGAACTCCATGGCGCTGACGGAGTACATCCTGCACACCCGCGAACCCCTCAACGCCTACCTGAAATCGCTGAACGTCGACACCGGGAACATCCCGCCGACTACGCCCTACCTGACGCAGATAGAACGGAAGCTCGCGGAACTGTTCGCGCCGGAGTGCCGGAAGGTCTGCGACAACCTGCGGAATACGGAACTGCTCCGCGGCCTCTCGCCGTGGGACACCCGGAAAGTCCGTACCGTCTCCATCCGCGACTACCGCTTTCCGTGGAACCGTACTTTTGAGCTGACGTTCACGATTGACGCCACGCTGGACGAATAAACGCCCCTCCCGCACGGCGGGGAGGCGTAACAGAAAGGAGCGCTTCATGTCCCGACGGCACAGAATCGCGGCGGCGCTGTTGTGCGTCCTGTTCGCGTTCGGACTGGCCCGCGCCGACGCCGCACAGGACGGTATCTACTTCGTCGCCGTGGAAAATATGGTACTCCCGCTCACCGAGGAAACTATGCCGTTCTGGCACGACGGCTATCTGTACATCTCCGGCGACGTGTTCACGGGGACTGTACGCGACACGCTGGGCATTTCGCGGGCACAAATCGGCGACGCCGTCCTGCTCTATCGCGGCGAACAGTCGCTCTTATTCCGCCGGGGCTACCCATACGCGCAGGATTCCGAGGAGAATACCTACGCCCCCGGCATGGCCTGGAACGGCGAAAACGGCTATGTCCCGGCGTCGGTGGTCGCGCGCTACTTCAATCTGCTATACTCCACGACGGAAGTCGAACACGGGAAACTCGTCTGGCTGCGGAGTGCCTCCTTCGCCATGCCGGAGCGGGCCTTCGCGAAAGCGGCGACGTTCCAATTGAACAAGGCCTATCAGGAATACGTCAGGGCCATGGAGCCGGAACCGTTGCCCGAGCCGGAGCCCGTGCCTGTAGAGGAACCGGAACCTGTAGAGGAATTGCCGGAAGTACCGGAAACCGTTTCAGAATCCGTGCCCCCTGAAGTACCGGAGCCCGCGCCGCCTGCGCCGCCCTCCACGCCGTCTACTTCGAAATCTACGACGCCTTCCACCTCGTCAACGTCGAAACCCGTGACGCCCGCCGCGCCGCCTGCGCCGTCTACGACGCCTTCCACCTCGTCAACGTCAAAATCTACGACGCCCTACACGCCTTCAACATCGAACTCGGCGACAATTTCCGCGCCGTCGGGGCCTGTCACGGAACCCGAACCCGTCAGCGTCGAACCCGAACCGGAGCCGGATATCGGCGGACAGCGGATTTACCTTTGTCTGCGCGGCAACAGTGTCACTTCCTCCCTGCTCGACGCCCTCGACCGCTACGACATCCGCGCCACCGTCTTTTGTGACGAGGGCTTTCTGTCCGCGCAGGGCGACTTACTGCGAAGAATCGCCGCGACCGGACACCGTATCGGGCTGTACGTCCCCGCCGGGGATTCCGCGTCCGTACTCGAACGCCTGGAGGCCTGTAATCTGCTCCTGCGGCGCACGACGATGGAGAAGACGCGCCTTGTATACGTCGACGGCGGCGGGGAAGAGTTACTCCGCGCCGTACAAAACGCCGGATTCGTCTGTCTGCGTCCCACGCTCGACCGCACGGAATCCCCCCTCCGCACGTCCCGGCACGCCGCCGAACTCCTGAACGCGCTCTCCGGACAGTCGGAAACGCTCTCGGTCTGGCTGGGCGGGACTGTCAGCCGTTCCGCCCTGAATACCTTTATTTCCGGCGCGCTGGAAATCCGGGACACTTTCCACCCGTGGACGGAAACCGCTCCCGCGTGACGCCGCTCCCGCCCGAAAAATTTTGCATGATTTACAGAATATTCAACAAATTGCGTTCCGGGGGTGCTATAATCCCGTTTCAAATACCGACAGAGGAGGCGCATCCGATGGGGCGCGACATTCTGGTAGTGGAGGACGATTACAATATCTCCAACCTCATCTACATGTATCTTGCAAAGGACGGCTTCGACGTGCGTCTGGCGTCCGACGGCGCGCGGGCTATCGAGGAGTTCCGCAAGAAGAGCCCGGATTTGATTGTCCTTGACATCATGCTCCCCGTTATGGACGGCTGGGCCGTCTGCGCGCGAATCCGGGAGACTTCCAGGGTACCGATTATCATGCTCACCGCCAAAAGCGAACTGTTCGACCGGATTCACGGCCTCGAAATGGGCGCCGACGACTACGTCGTCAAGCCCTTCGAGATGAAAGAGCTCATCGCGCGTATCAACGCCGTACTCCGCCGCTCCGAAATCCCCAACGACACCAGTAAAACCATCACCTACGACAAGCTCAAAATCGACCTCGACGCCTACGAGCTGATTGTCGACGGCAGGAAAATCGACACCCCGCCCAAGGAACTCGAACTGCTCTACCATCTGGCCTCGACGCCGAACAAGGTCTACACGCGCAATCAGCTTCTCGACGACGTGTGGGGCTTCGACTACTTCGGCGACACCCGCACCGTCGACGTACACATCAAGCGCCTGCGGGAGAAAGTCGAAAACGTCTCCAGACAGTGGGCGCTCCGCACGGTCTGGGGCGTGGGGTACAAGTTCGAGCTCACCGGCGGAAAGCAGGCCGCGAAATGAGGAATCATCAGGAACCCTTCCGGGGAATGTACTGGCGACAGCTCCTCGTGACCGCCGGAATGGTACTCCTGACGCTGGTACTGCTGGGCTTCGTATTCTTCTCGCTGACCTACATCCACATGCGCCGGGAGCAGACAGACGAACTCGAAAAGCGCGCCGAATCCATGGCGAAACAGTGCGTCAGCTACACCATACGCAACCCTGTGGACGGGCACCACCTCCCGTTCGGGCAACTGAAGAACAACCCCTACTTCTTCAACCTCGCCGACTTCGCCGCCGACATCAGCGGCGTACAGTTCATCCTCTACGACACGCGGCAGAACCGCGTCTACGCCACCGGGACGGGCATTTCCGCGTATACCGATACCGACTGGGGCTTTCTCGACGAGTTCGCCGGGCGCGTCTCCCCCGAGCACCCCGTCCGGGAGTTCCGCGACAGCGCCGATATCGGACGCCTTATCGCGGGCGTCGCCGCCGTCGACCCGCAAAACAACGAAATGGTCGGTATCGTCTTCGCCACGTCCACGGCCTCCCGCCTCGACCGCCTCTGGAATACGTTCATCTCCCTGTACTTCGTCACCGCCGCCGCGATGATGTTCATTTCCTTTCTGGCGGTCTCGGTCACGGCCTCGCAGATGGTTCTACCGCTCAAAGAGATGGTACGCGCCACCCGGCAGTACGCCCTCGGGGATTTCGACATCCGTATGGAGGACTGCGACCCCACGGACGAAATCGGGGAGCTGTCCGCGGCGTTCAACCAAATGGCCGACATCCTCCAGCGGCAGGAGGCACAGCGCCGCGAATTTCTCTCGAATCTCTCCCACGACCTCAAAACCCCCCTGACCACGATTGCCGGGTACACCGACGGCCTTCTCGACGGGACGATTCCGGCGGCCAATGAGCGGAAGTATCTGGAAATCATCGCGGAGGAGAGCCGCCGCCTTAGTCGAATGGTGCGGCGTATGCTCGACGTGAACCAGTTCCAGACCGTCGACCCGTTGCGCGGCGGGCGGACGTTCGACCTGTGCGAGAGTATGCGGCGGGTGCTCATTTCCATGGAGAAGAAAATCACCGACCGCCGCCTCGACGTGGAGGCCGATATCCCCGATACGCCCATCTTCGTACTCGGCGATATGGACATGATTATACAGGTACTCTACAATCTGCTGGAAAACGCCGCGAAATTCGCGTGGCCCGAATCGGTGCTCTACTTCGGCGTACACGCCCGCGAAAACAGGGCGGTGGTGAAAGTACGCAACGCCGGGGAGACCATCCCGCCGGAGGAATTGCCGTTGCTGTTCGAGCGGTTCCACAAGACCGACAAGTCGCGCGGGGAGGACCGCGACGGCGTAGGGCTTGGACTGTATATCGTCAAGACGATTCTCAAGCGCCACAAAGAGGAAATTTACGTTGTAAGCCGCAACGGCGTGACGGAATTTTCGTTTTCACTATGTATCATGTAAACGGCGGGCGCTTCGGCGTTTTCGCCAGTTCTGGAAAGTGAGCGGAGAGGAAACGCATGGAAGATTTTGCAAACGTACCCCTGCCGGAAGAAGAAACGCCCCTTTCGGGGGAGACGCCCACCGTCGCGGAAGTTGCGCCCGTAGTCACGGAGACGCAAGCGCCGGAGACTGTACACGTTATCGCGGACGCGCAAGCGCCGGAAACTGCGCCCATAGTCGCGGAGACGCAAGCGCCGGAGACTGCGCCCGTAGTCGCGGAAGCGGTACCCCCGGAGACTGCGCCCGTAGTCGCGGAGACGCACGCCCCGGAGACTTCGCCCGCTGTCACGAATACAGCACCCCCGGACGATACGCCCAAAACACAGCCTTCCCGGAAAGCGCGGCGCACACGGAAACGCCCCCGGAATCACTGGTTTATGGGCTTCCTGTGCGGCGTACTGCTCGCGGGAATCCTCGCCTTCGCCGGAAGAATGTGGGAACAGCGCCATACTGCCACCGTAGACGACCGTTTTTACTGGAATTTCCCCGAACCCCGCAACGAAACTACTCGGGAAAATCTCGAAATCCAAATCCCCACCTGGCCAACCGGGCAGGGCCCCGCCTTTACGCTCCTCCGCGAACACGGCGAAACGCAGTCCGCGCAGGACGTGTACCGGAATGTCAACCCGTCCGTGGTGACGGTGATTGTCGGGCTTGACGAGGCCACGGCGGCAGTCGGGACGGGCGTCATTTTCTCGCCGGACGGCTATTTCGTCACGAATTACCACGTAGTGCAGGGAGGCACGGAGTGCCGCGCCATGCTCGACAGCGGCCACAGCTACGAGGCCTTCTACGTCGCCGGCGACGAACAGAACGACCTCGCCGTGCTCAAAATGGACTGCTCCGACCCGCTCCCCGCCGCCACTTTCGGCGACTCCGAACTGCTGACCGTCGGCGACGACGTGTACGCAATCGGGAACCCGCTGGGAATCGAGTTTCGCGGGACGCTGACCAACGGCATTATCTCCGCCATCGACCGCGACGTACTCGTCGACGGGCGTACCATGAACCTGCTTCAGACCAACGCCGCGCTCAACTCGGGCAATTCCGGAGGGCCGCTTATCAACCAGTACGGGCAGGTCGTGGGCATTAACGTCGTCAAGATGAGTTCGCGGCGCTCCACGGTGGAGGGCCTCGGCTTCGCGATTCCCTCGGCGACTATGGAGCGCCTCGTCAACGATTTACTGACCTACGGCGAAAGTCAGCCCGAACCGATGATAGGCGTCTCGGTGGATTCCTTCGGCACGGAAGTCGAGCCGGACTTGTGGGGAATCGGCGTGCTGAAAGTCGAGCCGGATTCCCCCGCCGAACGCGCCGGAGTAGAAATCGGCGATTACATCATCGCCGCCGATTCCGAAACGGTGTCCAGCAGTCGCGACTTGCTGCGTGTCCGCCGCC
>CAMHBH010000052.1 GCA_946183175.1 uncultured Oscillibacter sp. | reverse complement strand
AAATCGTGCCCGGGCAGTCCATGTAAAGCGGCAGGCCCGACGCGGCGGCGATTCGCGCGCCGAGTACGTTCAGCGCCACCCCCGCGAGGCAGAATAGAAGCCATAACATGACTTTTTTCGACTTTTCAAGCAACATAACAACCCTCCTGTCACCGTTCCATTCCACAGTGTGGAACCGTAGGGGCATTATACCACAACGCGCCCGGGGACGCAATCACCGAAAAGCACGGGTTACGCCGCGAAAAATAGTGGAAAAGGCGCGGCGCGTATGGTATACTCCCCGAAGTACAACGGCGCGCGCGCCGGGAAAGAGGTTTACCATGAAGCGCTTTGCGATTTTCGACTTTGACGGCACGCTCGTCGATTCCATGCCCTATTGGCAGATGGAGGAGCGGGACTACCTCGCCAGCCACGGCGTGACAGAACCCGACACCGTAGACAAGGTAATGGAGCGTATCAAGCCCCTGAACATCATGGAGGCGTCCGAAATCATGGTCGACTGGTTCCATTTCCCGGACGACCCGAAGGAAGTCGGCGCGGGGTTCGCGGCGCGAATGGGAGTACGCTACCGAGAGAGCATTCCCGCCAAGGACGGCGCGCGGGAGTACGTCGAGGCCCTCCGCCGCGACGGCGTGCGTATGGCGGTGGCCTCCGGAAGCAGCGTCGAACTGATGGAAGTATGCCTGCGACGCCTCGGCATGCGGGAGAATTTCGACTTTGTGCTGTCGTGCCTGGACGTGGGCGCGGGCAAGGACCACCCCGACATTTACCTGGAAGCGGCGCGGCGGTTCGGGGCGTCGCCGGGGGAAATCGCCGTCTACGAGGATTCCGCCGTAGCCATGCGCACCGCCAAGGGGGCCGGATTCTACGGCGTCGGCGTCTACGACGAGCCCTCCGCCGGACACTGGGACGAGTTACAGGCCCTCGCGGACATGTCCGTAAAGGACTGGGCGGAGGCCTTACGGCGGAAAGCGTGACGTTTGCCTTGCGCTTTGCGGCGGAATCGTATATAATAGCCGCAGACACGAACCACGGCGGGAAGTGAGGGAACTTTATGATACAATTTCAGACCGAACGGGGCAACGTATTCATCAGCGGGGCGGTGTTCACGAATATCACGGGCTACGCCGCCACGAACTGTTTCGGCGTCAAGGGTATGGCCGTCCGCTCCATGACGGACGGGCTTGTACACCTCCTCCGGCGCGAGGCCATGGGGAAGGGCGTGCATATTACGTGGCTGGAGGGCAACGCGGTTTCCATCGAGCTGCACATCGTGGTCGAGAACGGCGTTAACATTCCGGCGGTGTGCCGCTCCATCATGAACGAGGTGCAGTACGTGGTGACGAAAAACACCGGCGTGGAAGTCAGGGCGGTCGACGTGTGCGTCGACTCCATGACGCTCTAAGGGGGATTATTCGCAGATGAAGGAACTCATTACAGGCGCGCTTTTCAAAGAGATGATTCTCCACGCCGCCGCCGCTATCAGCGCCCGGACACAGGAAATCAACGACCTGAACGTATTCCCGGTTCCCGACGGCGACACCGGTACCAATATGAGCATGACTATCGCCGCCGCCGTCGGGGAACTCAACGCGAAAGCCGTCTCGCGTCTCGACGAGGCCGCTTCGCTGACGGCGTCGGCGCTGTTGCGCGGCGCGCGCGGCAACTCCGGCGTGATTCTCTCGCTGTTGTTCCGGGGGATGTCGCGGGGCCTCAAGGGGGCGGAGAGCGCCGACAGCGCCGTGTTCGCGGCGGCTATGCAGGAGGGCGTGTCGGCGGCCTACAAGGCCGTCATGAAGCCCGCCGAGGGCACGATTCTGACCGTCTCGCGCCTGACGGCAAAGACCGCCGTCGATTTGGCGGCGGAGGACGCGGAGATTTCCCCGGAGGCGATGCTGTCCGCCGCCCTGAAAACCGGCTACGAGGCCCTCGCCCAGACCACCGACATGAACCCCGTACTCAAAAAGGCGGGCGTCGTGGACGCCGGCGGCAAGGGGTACCTGCTGATTCTGGAAGGCATGCTCGCGGCGTTGCGCGGCGAACCGCTCCCGGAAACCGGGGCGCAGTCGACACAGAAGAGCGCCGACTTCGCCGCCCTGACCGACGAGGACATCACGTTTACTTTTGACACGGTTTTCATTGTGCGCAAAAAGCCCGGTACGCCGATTGAACCTTTCCGCGCCTACCTGAGTTCCATTGGGGACAGCCTGGTTATCGGGGAGGACGACGAGGCTTTCAAAGTACACGTCCACACGGACACCCCGGGCCTTGCCTTACACGAGGCCCGGAAGTACGGCACGCTCGAACTCGCGAAAATAGAGAACATGCGCCTGCAATACGAGGACATGTCCGAGGGGCGCAAGCCGCGCTCCACCGACGATTTGGACGCCGTGGAAGCGGAATTGGAGTCGATGGAGTACGGCGCGCCGAAAAAGGACGACGCGCCGCCGAAAAAATACGGCTTTCTGGCGGTGTGCGCCGGGGACGGGCTGGCGGACATCTTCCGCGATTTGGGCGCGGACGCGATTGTCTCCGGCGGACAGACCATGAACCCGTCCACGGAGAGTATCTCGGCGGCGGTGGAGCGTATCAACGCCGGGACGGTGTTCATACTCCCCAACAACGGCAACATCATTCTGGCGGCCCAGCAGTGTACGGGGCTGACCGAAAAGCATATCGTGGTGATTCCGACGAAAACGATTCCGCAGGGAATCACGGCCCTGATGAACGTCAACTTCGAGGCCGAGACCGTCGAGGAAATCACGGAGGCCATGAGCGGGTGTCTGGGGAGCGTGCGGACGGCGCAAATCACCTACGCCGCGAGGGATTCGGAGTACGACGGCTTCGACATCCACGCCGGGGACTACCTTGCACTGGACGAGGGCAAGCTGTTCGGCACCGACCACTCCATAGATTCCTTAATGGAGCGTATCGCCGACGCGGGCGCGAAATTGAACGCCTCCTTTATTTCGCTCTACTACGGCGAGGACGTGAAGGAGGAGGACGCGCAGAAGGCCGCGAAAGTCTTCGAGGCGGCCTGCCCCGACGCGGAGATTGCGGTACTCTCCGGCGGACAACCCGTCTACTACTATATCATTTCCATCGAGTAACCGGACAGAAACGCGGGGCTGTCATCCCGTTTCGGCGACAGCCCCGTGTCAAGATAGTTTGCAATTTTCAGGATTCGTCTGTTTCCTGTTTGTGGACGGTTTCTAATTTCGCGTAGAAATCCGGCAGGACTTCAAAGAGAATGGCGCAAATAATGCTCCAGTTCGTATTCTCGTAGTCATGCACCAGACGATGGCGGAGGCCGGATATCTTTTTCCACGGAATGTCGGGATACTTTTCCTTGAAAGCGTCCGAAAGATAATAGACGTGCTCCCCGATATTGTAAAGCGGCGTTGTGACCGCCCAGCGGACAGGTTCCTTTTCCTGTACAATCTCCGCGGTAATCTGTTCTTCCCGGAGATACGAGAGAAGTTTTGCCGTCATGGAGCGGATTTTTTCCAGCCGCTGACCGTCGCTGTATTTCATTCGATTCTGACCCCTTCCCGGAAAATGGTTCGGTAAAACTCCGTATCGGCGTTGATTTCCCGCTGTTCGTAAACGTCCACATCTTTTCCGAGCGTGCGGTAGAGGTCTTCCGCAATGCAGAAAATGTCCGTGGGCTGAAAGCGTTCCCCGCCTATCACCATCAGGTCAATATCCGACTGACGCTCCGCGTCGCCTCTGGCGTAGGAGCCGAACAGAATCGCGCCTTCGGCGTGGTACTTCCTCAGCAGGGGACGCACACGGGAGCGGATTTCTTCCTTTGAGTAGACGCCGTTTGACATGATTTGCCCTCCCCGCCGGAAAAATCATTCCCGACAGGCTGAAAAACCTGTCGGGAAGCGGAAAAGTGGTCCGAGTGGCGGGATTTGAACCCACGGCCTCTTGGTCCCGAACCAAGCGCGCTACCAACTGCGCTACACCCGGTAACGGACACCTTGCCTATTATACGGAAATTCGCGGAAATGTCAAGCCCCAATTTCGGAAAAATTGGTTGACAGCGCGGAAATATTTCTGGTATATTGGACGCGTAACACGAAAGGACGGGAGTATGTCGGAAACTTCATGGAATCGGGACGGCGGCGCGGCGCGGCAAATCCGGACTGCCGCCGCGCGGGGCACGCTGTCGCACGCGCTCCTGTTGACGGGCGGCGGAGACCTGTCAGGGCTGGCCCGCTTCGCCGCCGCCGCGTATGAGTGTACGTCGGCGGGGGGGCGTCCGTGCGGGGAGTGCGCCGACTGCCGGAAGGTGTTCCGCGGCGTACACCCGGACGTTGTGACCGTGCGCGACGACGAGCACAAGTCGCTGTCGGCGGAAGTCGTGCGGAACGCGCGTTCAGACGCCTGGATACTCCCGAACGAGGGCGCGCGCAAGGTCTATATCTTCCCCGACTGCTCTTTGCTGACCCCTGTCGACCAGAATATTTTGCTGAAAGTCGTGGAGGAGGGCCCGCACTACGCGGCGTTCGTCTTCTGCGCGGAGGACGTGTCGGCGGTACTGCGTACGCTCCGCTCCCGCTGTGTGGAGTTGAAATCGCAGGGCGCGCCGTCCGCGCCCCGGGACATCGTCGCGGCGCGCGGGGAGGAACTCTGCCGGCGCGTGGTACGCGGGCGCGGGGCCGTCGCGGAACTGTGTACAAAGTTCGAGAGCGACAAGAAGAAACTCACCCGGGAGGACTTACAGGAATTGCTTTCCTGGTGCCGGGAGGCGTTCGCCGCCGCGTTGTTTCTGACTTACGGGCGGGAGCCGCCGGAGGAATACGGCGTAATTGCGCGCCACCTGGCGGAAAATCTGGGCCGCAAGCGGCTTGTCTCTGCGCTGGACAGCGTCGGGGCCTGTTGCCGCGACTGCGGTACGACCGTCGGCGTGGGGCACGTACTCGGCGCGCTCGCGGCGGAATTGGAGGGATTGTGATTGAGCGAAATTATCAGCGTGCGATTTCCGAACGGGAGCCGGAATTACGACTTCGACCCCGGCGGACTTCGTATCAGAATCGGACAGGAAGTCATTGTAGAGACCACGCAGGGCCTCGAATTTGCGATATGCACGCGCGGGAACCGTACCATTCTGGAGGGGGAGGACGTGCGCCCATTGAGTACCGTCATACGCCTCGCGACCGACGAGGACAGGCGCGTACTGGACTGGAACCGCCGCAGGGAGCGGGAAGCGTTCCGAATCGGGGAGGAGCGCATCGCGGCCCACGGGCTGGAAATGAAACTCGTGCGGGTGTCGATTTCCTTCGAGGGAAACAAGCTGATTTTCTTTTTCACGGCGGACGGGCGCGTAGACTTCCGCGCGCTCGTGCGCGACCTGGCGTCGGTGTTCCACAGCAGAATAGAACTCCGGCAAATCGGCGTCCGGGACGAGGCGCGCATGATTGGCGGCCTGGGTATTTGCGGGCGTCCGCTTTGCTGTTGCCAGTTCCTGACGAACTTCCTGCCCGTGTCGATTAAGATGGCCAAGACGCAGAATCTGAGCCTGAACCCGACGAAAATTTCGGGGGCGTGCGGGCGGCTGATGTGCTGTCTGAAATACGAACAGTTCGCGTATGAGGAGGCGGCGCGGCGTCTGCCGAAAGCGGAATCGTTCGTACAGACGCCCGACGGCCCCGGGAATGTGAAGTCGGTGGACTTGCTCCGTGAGACCGTGCGCGTCAGTCTCGACAGCGACCCGGAGCATTTGAAACTCTACCGCTGTTCGGAGATTCTGCTGTTGCGCAACGGCAAGGGGACACGGAACGGAATCCACGTCCCCCCGCCGCCGCCGCGCTACGTCGAGGAACGTCCGGAGGGCGACGCCTTCCCCGGGCGGGAATTGCACTGCCCCGAGGAGACGCCGACGCGGAATCCGCGTCCGGCGCGTCCACGGAAACAGGCGGAGCCGCGAAACAAGCCCGTCAAGGCCGCGCCCGAACAGCCCGAGGGCAAGCGGAACCGGAAACCGTGGTACCGGAACCGGAAGGGCCGCCCGAACAACCGTTGAGACGCAACATTCGGCCTGACTGGTCAGACTGTCCGAACAACCATTGAACACAAAGGAGGCGCGACATGGGAAAGTTTACGGGCGTACTGCTCGCCAGCGACTACGACAACACGCTCTTGAATACGGAAAAGGCGTTTCTTTCGGGCAGTCCGGCCCCGGTGATTCCGCCGCGCAATCTCGACGCGCTGTCCCACTTCATGGGCAACGGCGGAATCTTCACAATTTCCACGGGGCGCGCCGTGCCGTCCATCCGGAATTTCGCGGCGGATATTCCCTGTAACGCGCCCTTCGTCGTCGCGAACGGCGCCGCCCTCTACGATTTCCGCACACACGCCTACGCCGACATTCTCCCCCTGCCCGACGGCGTGCCCGACCGCGCCGAGGAGATTTTGTCGCTTTTCCCCTCCGCCGGGCTGGAACTCTACGACACACACGATATCGTCTACGCCGTGCGCCCGAACCAGTACACCCGCCTGCACGAACAGATTACGCGCGTACCGGTGGAGCCGCGCGCGGCGGTGTCGGACGTGCCGCGCCCCGTACTGAAGATGATGTTCGAGGACGACCACGAGGTTTTAGAGCGCGTACAGGAAGCGGTTCTCGCGCGCGACTGGGCGGCAAACTGTGAAGTCTTCTTCACGGCGCGGACGCTGTTGGAAGTCACGGCGAGGGGCGCGACAAAGGGCAGTATGGTCTTACGCCTTGCGGCGCGTCTTGGAATCGCGCCGGGGCACGTCTACTGCGCCGGGGACGAGGCCAACGACATTTCAATGCTACAAGCGGCGGCGGAGGGGTTCGCGCCGTCCAACTGCGTGCGGGCCGTGCGCGACTGCGGAGCGACCATCGTCGGCGACTGCGCCGACGGCGCGATTGCCGATATCATCGAAATTTTAGACCGCCGCTATTAATTTCCGGCGCGCGGCGTATACTGTTGGAAACTGCCGTAGGAGGCGACGCACATGACGCCAACGCTGTGGATACCCGGAGAACCGCGCAAGTACGGGAACTATGTCCGCGCGGTGGAGCGCGCCGGGGGGCGGGCGTGTTTCGACGGCACCCCGGAGGCGTGTAACGGGCTGTTACTCCCCGGCGGCGGGGACATGGAACCGTGGCGCTACGGGCAGTCGAACACGGCCTCGCGCAACCTCGACCCCGCACGCGACGCCCTCGAACTGGATTTGCTGGAACGCTTCGCGGCTTTACACAAGCCCGTACTCGGTATCTGCCGGGGCATGCAGAGTATCAACGTATTCTTCGGCGGGACGCTCTCGCAGGACATCCCCGGGCATACGCAAATCGACGGCGTAGACCGTACGCACCCGGTACGGAGTGCGCCGGGGCCCTTCGACGCCGAAAGTGTGAACAGCGCGCACCATCAGGCGGTAGACCGTCTCGGCGGCGGCCTCCGCGCCGAACAGTGGGCCCCCGACGGCATTGTAGAAGCGTTCCGGCATACGCGCCTCCCAGTCTGGGGCGTACAGTGGCACCCCGAACGCCTCCCCGGCCCCGTCGGCGAACGCGTCTTCCGTGCCTTCGTGGAACTCTGCCGCGAAAACGCCTGAAATCGCCGCCCCGCGCCGAATTGCGGGCGGGGGTTTCTCCGTGTAAAGCGCGAAACCGAACCCGGCCCTCTTTTTAGGGAAAATGAACAAATTTCTTGCCTGTTTTCGACAAGAACTCCGCTTGACGATTTCCACAAAAAAGCGCTATAATAGAATAGTTTTTTATGGACCCGATAACGGGCGGAAACCCCTGTCCGCCGCCCCGGTTCCGCGTACCGCTTGGAAGGAGAGGAGTACCAGCTTTATGGAAAAAACTGTAGCCAAAAAAAATGAGCAGCAGAGATTCCACGAGGGTATCCTGACGGACGGATGGCGCTATTTCGGCGCGCACCCGGAGACGCGCAACGGAGCGCACGGCTGGCGTTTCCGTACATGGGCCCCCCGCGCCCAAGGCGTTTCTATCGTGGGAGAGTTCAACAACTGGGACGAGACCGCCAATCCCCTCAAACGCAACGGCGAACTTTGGGAGGGCTTCATCCCCGGCCTAAAGGAGTTCGACACCTACAAACTCGCCGTGCGCGGCAAGGACGGCGTGACCCGCCTCAAAGCCGACCCCTACGGATTCCATACCGAGACCCGCCCCGCCACCGCCAGCAAACTCTACGACATCTCCGGTTTCCCGTGGTCGGACAGCGCCTTCCGCGCCCGCCGCGCCAAACAGCCCGTCTACGAGTCCCCGCTGAACATCTACGAAGTACACCTCGGCTCGTGGCGTCTGCGCGACAACGGCGACTTCATCGACTACCGCGACTTGGCCAAACAGCTCGCCGCCTACGTCCGCGACATGGGCTACACCGCTATCGAACTGCTCCCCGTCACCGAACACCCCCTCGACGACTCGTGGGGCTACCAGTGTACAGGCTACTTCGCCCCCACTTCCCGCTACGGTACCCCGAAAGACTTCATGTGGTTCGTCAACCACATGCACGAGAACGGAATCACCGTCATTTTGGACTGGGTTCCGTCCCACTTCTGCAAGGACGCCCAGGGCCTCTACGAGTTCGACGGCACCCCCTGCTACGAGTACACCGACCCCAACAAGTGGGAGCACGCGAGCTGGGGCACGCGCGTCTTCGACTACGGACGCCCGGAGGTGTGCAGTTTCCTGTACTCCTCGGCGCGCTACTGGCTGGAAGAGTACCACGTCGACGGACTGCGCGTCGACGCCGTCGCCTCCATGCTCTACCTCGACTACGACCGCCAGGGCGGCGCGTGGACGCCCAACAAGTTCGGCGGCAACCACAACCTGGAAGCGATTAAGTTCCTCCAGAATCTCAACAAAGTCGTCTTCGACCGCAACCCCAACGTCTTGATGATTGCGGAGGAGTCCACGGCGTGGCCGAATGTCACACACCCGCCCGTCGACGGCGACGAGAACAACGAGGCCCTCGGATTCAACCTCAAGTGGAACATGGGCTGGATGAACGACATGTGCCACTACCTCAAACTCGACCCCTGGTTCCGCAAGGACAACCACAAGGACATCACGTTCTCCTTCATGTACGCGTTTTCGGAGAACTACGTGCTCCCCATCTCCCATGACGAGGTCGTACACATGAAAGGCTCCGTCGTCGGCAAAATGCCCGGCGACTACGAAAACCAGCTCCGTTGTACGCGCGGCTTCTACGCCTATCTGCTGGCCCACCCCGGGAAGAAGCTCCTGTTCATGGGCCCGGAAATCGGTCAGTGGAACGAGTGGCACTCCAACCAGCAACTCGACTGGTACCTGCTCGAAAAGAAGAGCAATCAGGAACTGCACCTCTTTTTCAAGGAGGCGAACGCGTTCTACCGCAAGACGAAAGAACTCTGGGAAGTCGACTTCGACTGGACGGGCTTCGAGTGGCTCGTGCCCGACGACAACCAGAACAACGTCGTCATCTTCCTGCGCAAGGACAAACAGGGGCACAACCTCCTCTGCGCCGTGAACTTCTCCCCCAACCAGTACGACGGCTACCGCGTCGGCGTGCCGTCGAACCGGCAGTTTGTCCCGGTGTTCACGACCGACCGGACGGAGTTCGGCGGCGGCGACTTCTACGACAAGGAACCCCTCGCCGTGGAGGACATCCCCTCGCACGGCAAGGACGCCTCCGTGAGTATCAAGATTCCGCCGTTCGGCGCGGTGTTCCTGCGCGGCGTGGGCAAACTCCCCAAGAAGCGCAAGACCGACCCCTCCCTCCGCGGGCGGCGCAGAATCGCCGGGAAGATGGAGCGCGACAGCGAGACGTAATTTTTGCGTGTGAAACCACGCGCTTAAATTGATAACATCAGGCAAAGGAGCTGGAAAGAACATGAAGAAAGAGTGTATCGCCATGTTGCTGGCCGGCGGACAGGGAAGCCGCCTGTACGTCCTCACCAGCAACGTGGCCAAGCCCGCCGTCCCCTTCGGCGGCAAGTACCGCATCATTGACTTCCCCCTCTCCAACTGCATCAACTCCGGCATTGACACCGTGGGCGTACTGACGCAGTACCGGCCTCTGGAGCTCAACAGCTACATTGGCAGTGGTCAGCCGTGGGACCTCGACGGCTCCTCCGGCGGCGTCCACATCCTCCCGCCCTACCAGACCGCTACCGGCGCGTCCTGGTACAAGGGCACCGCCAACGCCATCTACCAGAACATCGGCTTCATCGACATGTATGACCCCGATTACGTCGTCGTGCTCTCCGGCGACCACATCTACAAGCAGGACTACTCCGAGATGGTTCGCCTCCACAAAGAAAAGGGTGCCGTCTGCACGATTTCCGTCATGGAAGTGCCCTGGGCCGAGGCCCCCCGCTTCGGTATCATGAGCGTCGACGCCGAGGACAATATCACCGAGTTCGCCGAGAAACCCAAGCAGCCCAAGAGCAACCTGGCCTCCATGGGTATCTACGTCTTCTCCTGGAAGGAAATGAGGAAGTACCTGACGGAAGACGAGGCCAACCCCAAGTCCGAGAACGACTTCGGCAAGAATATCATTCCCGCCATGCTGGGCAACAACGAGAAGCTCATCGCCTACCGCTTCAAGGGCTACTGGAAGGACGTCGGCACGCTGGAATCCCTCTGGGACGCCAACATGGATATGCTCTCCCCGTCCTCGGGCCTCGACCTCATCGACACGACGTGGCCCATCTACGCCCGCTCCGTCAACGCGCCGCCGACGTTCGTCGACGCCTCCGCGACCGTCACCCACAGCGCCATCAACCGCGGGTGCGAAATCTACGGCAAGGTCGAGAACGCGGTTCTCTCGCCCAA
Organism: uncultured Oscillibacter sp.; assembly: GCA_946183175.1. Taxonomy (GTDB): domain Bacteria; phylum Bacillota; class Clostridia; order Oscillospirales; family Oscillospiraceae; genus Oscillibacter. The sequence goes on along the minus strand of CAMHBH010000052.1, from coordinate 2,718 downwards.
CGTCTCCGTGGGCGCGGGCGCGCAGGTCAGCTACTCCGTCCTGCTCCCCGGCGCGAAAGTCGAGGAGGGCGCGGTCGTCGAATACGCCATTCTCGGCGAAAACTGCCATATCGGCAAAAACGCCCGTGTGGGCGCCCGTCCGGAGGAAAGCGACCCGGCGACGTGGGGCCTGACGGTGCTTGCTCCCGGCTGTGACGTGGCGGAGGGACGCACCGTCGCCGCCAACAAGATGCTCAGCCAGAACGGTGAGGAGGTGTCCAGAAAATGAATGGACTGCACGGAATTATCTTTGCCAATGAAGAGCGCGCCGGCCTCAAAGAGCTGGTAGGCCCCCGCTGTTCGGCGTCCATCCCCTTCGGCGGACGCTACCGCGCGGTGGACTTCGCGCTCTCGAACATGGTCAACGCGGGCATTACCGATGTCGGCGTCGTGACGCACGGACAGTACCAGAGCCTGCTCGACCACCTCGGCACCGGCAAGGCGTGGGACTTGTCCCGCAAGCGCGGCGGCCTGCGCTTCCTGCCCCCGTTTAACTACGACTCCAGCCGCGCCCTCATGCCCTACCGCGGCAACGTCGAGGCCCTCGCCGGAATCCGCTCCTACCTCGACACCATCCGGCAGGACTACGTCGTGCTCAGCGACGGCGACCTCGTGGCCAACCTCCCGATTAACGACATCTTCGCCCAGCACCTCGAAACCAAGGCCGACATCACGGTCGTCATGGGCGCGGACTGCTTCGAGATTGACGACGGTACCTACTTCGAACTCGACGAGAACAACCGCGTCAAGGAAGTGCTCGTACACCTCGCCCACCCGCGCGGGCACCGCGGCCTCGATACCTTCATCATCTCCACGGCCCTGCTCAAGCAGGTCGTCGACGACTGCACCTCCCGCAACGAGTACAGCTGGCGCCGGAGCGTCCTTCAGGCCCGCAAAGACCAGTTGAAGATTCAGGCCTACATCTGGAACGGCTACGCCGCCCAGATTCGCTCCGTACAGGAATACTACGACCGGAGCATGCAACTGCTGGACGCGGGCGTCCGCGCCGACCTGTTCACGCCCGCCCGCCCGATTATCGGCAAGGCCGTCGACAAGTCCTCCGCCTACGTCGCCCCCAGCGGCCATATCGCCAACTCCCTCATGAACGACGGCTGCTTCATCGCCGGCACGGTCGAGAACTCCATCCTGTTCTCGGGCGTCGTCGTGGAAGAGGGCGCGGTCGTGCGCGGGTGCATTCTGTTCCGTGACGCCGTTGTCCGCAAGGGTGCCGTGGTCGAGTGCATTATCGGCGACAAGAACGTCGAAATTCAGGAGAATCATCGCCTGATGGGCTATCCGACGCACCCGATTGTTGTGGAGAAGAATCGGAGCGTGTAATAAGGCTTGATTTTTCCTCCGTCATGATGTAGAATGGTCTCCGGCGGCGGCTCTATCGGACACCGTCGGAGACCTCATTCTTTCACGGTAACGCGGGCTGTCAGGAAATAGCATAGGAATCATAAGGAGTTGATATCTATGAAGATATTATACGTGACCAGCGAGGCCGCCCCCTTCGCCAAGACCGGCGGTCTCGGCGACGTGGCGGGTTCCCTGCCTCCCGCTCTCGCCCGCGAAGGGGCGGAAGTGGCGGTAGCCCTCCCTCTGTACCGCAGAATCCGGGACCGCTACGGCGACCAGCTCACCTTTGAATGCTACGATTACGTCGACCTCGCGTGGCGGCATATCTACTGCGGCCTGTTCTCCATGAAGAAGGACGGCGTAACATGGTACTTTTTCGACAACGAGCAGTATTTCGACCGCCCGGAACTCTACGGCTACCTCGACGACGGCGAGCGCTACGCGTTCTTCTCCCGCGCGGTCGTGCGCATGCTTGACCGCCTCGCCTTCTGGCCGGAAGTCATCAGCGCCAACGACTGGCAGACCGCCCTCGTGCCCATCTACCTCAAGGACGACGGCGTAAGGGAAGACCGCTACCGCTCCATTAAGACGGTCTTCACCATCCACAACATTGAGTATCAGGGCCGCTTCAACCCCTACGTCCTCGGCGACCTGTTCGGCCTCGACCCGGGCTGGGTGCAGGACGGTACCATGCTCATGGACGGCGATTTGAACCTCCTCAAAGGCGCGATTCTCAGCGCCGACGCCGTGACGACCGTCTCGCCGACCTACGCCAACGAACTCAAAATGGCCTATTTCGCGCACCGCCTCGAAAGCATTATGCGGCAGTGCGAATACAAGCTCCACGGCGTCCTGAACGGAATCGACACGGAGGTTTTCGACCCCGCCACCGACAAGCGCATCGCCTACAACTACTCCGTCGGCGACATGGAAGGCAAGGCGAAAGACAAGGCCGAATTACAGCGTATGCTCGGACTGCGCGAGGAGCCCGATATGCCGATTGTGGGCATTGTAAGCCGCCTCGTTTCGCACAAGGGCCTCGACCTCGTCTGCGAGGTCATTCACGACATGATGGGACTGCCCATGCAGTTGGTCATGCTCGGCAAGGGCGACCAGAAATATGAGGAGTTCTTCCGCTGGGCCGGACAGCAGTACCAGGGCCGTATGGCCGTCGCGCTCGACTACAACGAAGACCTCTCCATGGCGATTTACTCCGGCGCCGACCTGTTCCTCATGCCCTCCAGAAGCGAGCCTTGCGGACTGAGCCAGATGATTGCCATGCGCTACGGCACGGTGCCCGTCGTGCGCGAGACGGGCGGC
>CAMHBH010000051.1 GCA_946183175.1 uncultured Oscillibacter sp. | reverse complement strand
ATTACCGACTTTGTCAACGACTACAACACCGTCCTGAAACAGCTCCACGACGCCTACGCCACCCAGCCCGCCGAGAAAAATTCGTCCTCCCACACCAAATACGAACCGCTGACCGACGACGACAAGTCCGGCATGAGCGAGAAGGCCATCGAGAACTACGAGGCCAAGGCCAAGCAGGGCATTCTCTTCGGCGACAGCGACCTCCGCGCCGCCTATGAGTCGCTGGTACGCGCCATCAGCCCCGGCGGAAACGACGGCGCCGCCCTCCGGAATATGGGCATTGAGACCACCTACTCCGGCGGCCTGACCCAAATCAAGCTCGAGGAAAGCAAGCTCCGCGACGCGCTCTCCCGTGACCCCGACAGCGTCCGCGAGGCCTTCACCAAGTCGAAAGAGGGCGGGGCCTCCAGCGACGGCCTCATGAGCAGTATCAAGGAGACCATGGAGCGCTATTCCTCTACATCCATCGCTAATCCCGGCGTACTGGTCAAGAAGGCCGGCTCCACGTACTCCTCCTCCTCCCTGCTCAACAACGCCGTGCAGTCCCAGATTGACAGCGTGCAGAAGAAAATCGAGCAGTGGCAGTCCAAGATGAGCACGAAAATTGACTACTACACGCGCCAGTTCACCGCGCTGGAAAAACTCATGAACACCATGAACAGCCAGAGCTCCGCCCTCGCCGGCCTGATGGGCGGCTAATGAGCGCAAACTTGATACGGACGGTTGAATTATGAATACAAGAGGCTATCAGCAATACAAAGAACAATCCCTCAACACTATGACGCCGGGAGAACTCCTGCTTCTGGTTCTCGACGAACTGGTCAAGCGTCTCATGCGCGGCGACCTCGCCCTGCAACAGCAGAACTACGAACTCTTCGAGGCCTCCATAGACCGCTGTATTGCCATCGTGCGGTATCTGGACGACACGCTCGACCGGAAATACGAAATCAGCCGGGAACTGCACCGCCTCTACGAGTTCTTCAGCTACGACCTCAACCGGATTAAAATCGGGCGGAACAAGGAGGAACTCGACCGCCTGCGCCCGCTGATTGTCGACCTGCGCGACACGTTCCGCATCGCCGAGCACAACGTCGCCGAGCAGAACGGCGCGAACGCGGCGAGCAGTATGTCGGGCCCGCGCAGTATCTCCGACCCCGGCCCGGGAATCCCCGGGCTGGACACGGGGAGGCGTAACGCCTATGGACCGTCATACTCTTGAGGAACTCTGGCGGCGGAAGAAGTCGCAGACGATACGCCTGATGGAAGTCGCCGACCTGACGCGGCAGATACTGTTAGCCGCCGAGCACCGCGACCAGATTTCGGTGTCCATGCTGTTGTCCATGCGGGAGGAACCCGTGCAAAGGCTGTCGGATATTGAGGCCTCGTGCCGGGGCCTCGTCGAGAGTCTCCCGGAGGCGGACGCAATCCGGGCCGCCGAACTGCTCAACGGCGCGCCGCCCGAATCCCCCGACGAAATACAGCTCTACGAGCAAGTAGGGCAGTACCGGCGTCTGCTGGAATCCACGGTGGAAATGGACCGCCGCCTGAGTATCCGGATGGGCGGGGAGCGTTCGTTCTACAAGAAGTTCCGGCCCCGCGCGCCGCAGTCCTGATATCGCCCGCTCCACCGCCGGAGGATGGAGCGGTTTTTTCTGGACTACAGGCCCCGGGGTTTCGCCGCGCCCTACAGCGCGTCGGCCTCGGGGGTTGGCACGCAACCGCCGCGGACTACAGCTCTTCGGGGGCGGTAATCAGCCACAGCGGCGAGCCGTCGCTTCTGCTTCCGGAAAGTTCTGACAGAATGGTTTCCGGTTCCCAGACGGCGAGGCTGTTGTCGCGGCTGTTGGGGTCGGCGACGAGAATCCCGCCCGAAAGGGTCGTCCCGTGCAACAGAATGAAGTGCCCGCCGGATGTGAAGTGCCCGGGGCCCATGAGGGCCACGATGACGCCGCCCGTCGAGAGCGCGTCGTAGAGGGTATCGGCGTCGGCCTCCGCGACGGGAATCGAGGCGCAGTCGAGGCCGTAGCGCTTGGCGGTGCCCGGCACAATCGACAGGTACGAGCCGCTGTGCAGTGCCGAATAGCCCTGCGACGCCGCCCAGGCCGCCATTTCCTCCGGGTTGACGCGGTTTTCGGTCATGCCCGAGACCAACATCGCCAGCGCCGTAGGCCCGCAGCCGTAGCGCCCGATGGGGTCGCGCCCGAACGGCTTTTCGGCCCACTGTTCGTCGCCCTGGTTGAAGTAGCACAGCGTCACATTGCCGCCCGTGAGGAACTCTTGCCCGTCGCGGGTGACAAGTTCAGTAATCGCGGGGTCTGCCTTTTCGAGTTCCTCCTGAATGCTGGGTGCCCCGGCCAGTTGCGCGAACTCCTGCGCGTTGCGGAGTAACTCCGCCGCGTAAGCCTGCTCTTCCCGCTGACGCCGTTCGGCCTCCCGCTGTAGGGCGGCGTTCTCCCGCGCCTGACGCCGCGCGGTGGCGCGCAGGCGTCGGGCCTCGGCGTCGGCGCGCTGTACTTCCGCCATTGCGGCGCGCGTCCGGGCCTGCTCGTCCTCCCAGCGGTCAAATGATTCCGCGTACCCCTTGACTTGCGACCGGGTGTCATGGTATAAGATACGTATGGGAGTGACAATCGTCTCGTAGAGTTCCGGGTCGTTGAGGCGGCAGAGGAGCAGTTCCACCCCGACTACGCACGACACCGCCAGCAGTACCAGCGCCGCTATCAGTTTGACCGGGCTTTTCCGGCTCCGCTCATACATGCTTCCTACCCCCATCATGACCGGGAATTTTCATCGCGCGGCGGAAAACAATCATGATGTCAAACATAGGCGTTTCACTTCCTTTCACCGGAGTTATGATATCGAATTTTGTCGGAAATGTCAATAGTAAGACGGGAGGCGGTGCGGATGCCCACAATAAGACTGGATAACGTATCCAAACTCTACCGCTTGGGGGAGTTCGAGCACTGGGCGGTGCAGGGAATCGACCTGACCGTAGAACAGGGGGATTTCCTGTTTCTGGTGGGCAGTCGGGGCGCGGGGAAGAGTACCCTTCTGAATATTATGGCGGGCCTGATGAAGCCGAACCTCGGACGGGTCTTCATCGACGAGGCCGACGTGAACGCGCTCAAACCAAAAGAACGCGAGAAGGCCTTCTCGGTGATTAGCTGTATCGAGCAGGGCGCGGACCTGAACCGCGCGGAGACCGTCTACGACAATCTGTCGGAGGAAGTGCGGCGGTTCTTCTTTTTCAGCCGCCGGGTCGTCAACAAGCCCCTCGTCGACAAGGCCCTCGGCATTGTGGGCGTCCCGGAGTCCGGCGACACCTTCCCCCGCGACTTGTCCTCGTCGGAGTGCCGCCGCGTACTTATCGCCAAGGCGATTCTCAACTCCCCCGCCGTGCTCCTCCTCGACGACTTCACCGACCATATGGACGAGGACACTATCTGGGATATGTTACACCTGCTCAACGAGCTGAACCGCAAAGGCACTACCATTATCATGTCCACCAATTCCAGCTACGTCGTGAACATCATGCGGCGCAGGGTCGTGACGCTGGCGGACGGGAAATTAGTGGGCGACGTGAAAAGGGGACGTTATGGCTATATCTGAATCCCGCAAGCCCGCCGAAAAGGCGGAACCGCGCGTATTGCCGCGCGGCAGAACAGTCAAACCGCGCGCAAAAACGGACGGGAAGCGCGGCCCGGTTGGAGGAGTATCTATGGGCGAGGCAATGAGAGAGCAGGATGCCAAGACGGTGTTTTCGCTGGACATCGGCACGCGGAGTATCATCGGCGTCGTCGGGGAAGTCGTGGACGGCAAGCTCCACGTACTGGCCATCGAGAAGGAGAACCACGGACAGCGCTCCATGCTCGACGGGCAGATTGAGAATATCGGACAGGTCGCGCTCGTGGCGAAGCGCGTCATTGAGCGCCTGGAGAAGCGGACGAAAGTCCGCCTTGCGCGGGTATGCGTGGCCGCGGCGGGGCGCGCGCTCAAATCGGAGGCCGCCGCCTTCACGCTCGAACTCCCCGCCGTACAGCCCATCACCGACGACGACATCAGCCACTTGGAAGCCGGGGCCGTCTCCGAGTCCGAACAGGCGATTATGGAGCAGTCCGACGACCAGAACGACCAGTATTACATGGTGGGCTACACCGTCACCGGGTACCGGATTGACGGCTACCCCATGTCGAGTATCCGCGACCACAGCGGCAAGGTACTAGAGGCCGAAGTCGTGGCGACGTTCCTGCCGCGCGGCGTCGTCGACAGCCTCTACGCCGTGGTGTCGAAAGTGGGCCTCGAAGTCGCGAGCCTCACCCTTGAACCGATTGCCGCCCTCAACGCCGCGATTCCCGCCGACATCCGCCTGCTCAACCTCGTACTCGTCGACATCGGCGCGGGCACGTCCGATATCGCCGTGTGCCGCGACGGTAGCGTCGTCGGCTACACCATGGCGACTATCGCCGGGGACGAAATCACGGAACTGCTCATGCGCACGCTGTTGGTCGATTTCGAGACGGGCGAACATCTGAAAATGGCGCTGAATCAGGACAAAAACATCAGTTACACGGACATTCTCGGGCTGCCGCACGACACCACCCCCGAAGAACTACAGGAAATCGTGGCCCCGTCGGTGACGAACCTCGCGGAGGAGATTGCACAGCGCATCCTCGACCTCAACGGGCGACTGCCGTCGGCGGTATTCCTGGCGGGCGGCGGGTGCAAACTCACCGGACTGCGCGAGAAAGTCGCGGAGGCGCTCAAGATGGACCCGAACCGCGTCACGACCGCCGGGAACCACTTCCAGCGCAACTCCTACGCCGAGGAATACAACCTCAACGACCCCGAATACGCCACCCCGCTGGGAATCGCCATTTCCGCCGGGCTGGGCCTCATCAATGACAGTTACGTTATCCTGCTCAACGGCGAGCCCGCCAAGCTCTTCCGGAGCGGTTCGCTGATAGTCCGCGACCTGCTCATGATGAACGGCTACAACTACAACGACATGATGGGCCGTACGGGCGCGAACCTGACCTTTACGCTCAACGGGGAGCGGAAGTTCTTCCGGGGCGGACTGCCCGTGCCGCCCGTGATTCTGCTCAACGGCGAATTGGCCACGCTGACCGACACGGTACGCGCCGGAGACCATCTGCAATTCGTACAGGCCAAGCCCGGCGAGGACGCGTCGCGGAAGATTTCCGACGTACTCGGGAGCGATTTCACCGGGAAAGTCACCGTCAACGGCGCGAAGGCGCGGCTTGATACCGTGATTCACACCGGGGACGATGTCTGGGCCGACCGCAAGGACGAAGAACCTGTGGCACAAGCGCCCGCGCCCGCGCCGAAAGCGGTATCCGCGCCCGCGAAAGCCGCCCCGCCCGCCCCCGCCGACGACGCCGGACAAATCCGCGTCACGCTCAACGGCGAAAAGCTCATGCTGTTCGGCAAGCCGGGCGGCGAGCCGTACTACCTCATGGATTTGCTCAAGTTCTCCGACCTCGACTTCCAGAACCTCGATAAGCCCGTAGAACTGCGCGTGAACGGCGCGCCGGGACAGTTTCAGGAAGTCATCAAGGACGGCGACCGCGTGGAAATCGTGTAATATGTAACAAAGGGGTGCTCTCCCTTGAATGCCTATATCGCGCGTCAGCCGATTTTCAACCAGCGCCGGGAAACCGTGGGCTACGAGTTGCTGTACCGGAACGGCGAGAGCAACGCGGCGCGCGTCACGAACGGCGACGCCGCCACGCGCAAAGTCCTGACGGACGCCGTGACGCTCTTCGGCCTCGAACAGCTCACGGGCGGACGCCCCGCCTACGTGAATTTCACGTCGAATCTCATCATGGACGGCTTTGTAAACCGCGCCGACCCGAAAAAAGTCGTGGTACAGGTCATGGGCAACGCCGTCATGAATGACCGCATGGAAAACACCCTCCGCGCGCTCCGTCAGGCCGACTACTTCCTCGTATTGAAGAACTACCTCGGGCAGACGCATTTCCGGCCCTATTTATCCCTGTTCGACATTATCCGCGTCAACTTCCGGAGTACCAATTCGGTATTCCAGCGCTCCGCCGTCCGGCGCTACGGCAACCCCGAAACCGTCTTTATGGCAGACCGCGTGGAAAGTCAAAAGGAGTTCGAGAGCGCCCGGAGTATGGGCTACCAGCTCTTTCAGGGCTACTACTTCGGACGCCCCGACCTGCTGTCGATTCCGATTCTGCCGCTCGTCGAGACCTCCTGCGGGAAAATCCTGGCGGCGTTGCTTGAAATTTCGCCGGATGTCCGCTGGGAAGTCGAGTGCGCGGAAATCATCCGGGGCGATTTGCTGTTGTCGTACCTGTTCCCGCGCGAAATGGCGCTGTTGTCGCCGCCCTCGGGAACGACCCACGCCAAGTCCAAACAACCGCCCGACTTGCGCGCTGTCATTTACCGCATGGGGCCGCACTGGCTCCGGCGCTGGGCCTGTCTGGCGTACCTGCGGCACAACAACGCCTCCGGCGACGAACATCTCCCGCTCTACGCCTACCGCCGGGGGCTGTTCATGGACGCCCTCGCCGCGAAATCAGAACTCAACGTCGACGTACACGGCGGACACGTCTTTCTCTTAGGCGTCCTGAGCATGGCGGAAGAAATTGTCGGGGAGCGTCCGGCGTACCTGTTGCGCGGACTGGCACTGCCTCCGGAAGTCTGGGCGGCCCTCCTCGGCGGTGCCGACGATAACGACTACGCCGCCCTCCTCCGCTACGCCGAACTCTACGAGGCCCGCGAGCAAAACGCCGTTTTCCCGGATATCGGCCTGTCTCTGGACAAGTACCAGATTCACGACGCCTACCGGGCCTGCGTCGAGGAGACGGAAGCGGCGGTTGCCCGTATGGACAAGCCGCTGTCAACCTGATTTATGAGGAAAGCGCCGACGCGCCGATATAAACAAGGAGGACAATAACCAATGAGTGACGAAGCCACCGAGGAAAAGAAGGGCAAGAAGAAAGAGAAAAAGCCCAAAAAGGAAAAGCCTCCCAAGGAGAAGAAACCCAAGAAGGAAAAGAAGGCCAAGAAGGGTAAGGACGCCCCCGAGGGCGCGGAAGGCGAAGAGGGTGCCAAGAAGAAGGGGCCGCCGCTGTTGCTGATACTGATTCCGGTCTTTGTGGTGCTGATAGTCGGCGTACTGGCGGTGGTGTTCGTGGTACTCCCGCGTCTGCGCGGCAAGCCCGCGGAGGATATCGAACCCGACGACCCGGAGGCGGCGCTGTCGGCACAGGTGGAGAATACGGAGCGCGCCAAGCAGGGCGAGCCCCGCGACGGCAAACCCGAACCCCCTCCGGACGCCGAACCCGAAGCGCCTCCGGACGAACCCGCGCCCGGTTCGGACGGCACCCCCGCCCCCGAAGGCCTCGAAGACGAACCGCCCGTCGAAGAACCCGAACAGAAGCCCGTAGACATCGTGGTGTCCATGACGACCTCGGAATCCATCAGCTATTTCCGCTCCCTGCCGCCCGAGGCCCTCGGACTGCCCGGGGAAAGCATGGACGAGTACGACATCTTTGCCTCCGAACACCTGATTCTCGTCGACGACGTGCCCTGCAAGGAGTTCCACGTCTACAGCATTTCCGGGCGCGCCGGGACGAACAACGTAGAGGGCCTGTACCTGCTGACCCAGCGCGGCGCGCGCAAAATCTACAAGCTCGACGAGGCGACCAATACCGTGACCGAACTCAACTGGACGCCCCCGCGCCCCGAACCCGAGCCGGAACCCGAACCTGTCGAGGACGAGCCCGAGGCGGAGCCGTCGTAAGTTGTACTGCCTGTTATTTCCGCTTTCCCCGTTTTTTGGGAATTGATTTTTTTCCGCTTCCGGACAGGAAACGGTTGACGAAACGGGAAATTTGTATTAAAATAGGGAAAGACGGGTAACGCAAATTTTGAACTTTTCAGGAGGTGGCGCTTCTGATAGTTATTTTCCCCGGCGACTGCTCCGGCTTTCGGGACTTCAACGGAAAACGCGACGAATCCGCTTTCCGCGCCCCGTCGAGACAGCGCAAAACCCTGCGGACTCCGCCGCCACGGCGGAGAATTTACAGGACGCCTGACCTTTTGCGGGCGTATATCCATGACAGAGAAGGAGAATGACCCAATGCTCAAAAATATGCAAATCCGCGCAAGACTGATTACCGCGTTCCTGATTGTTATCGTCATGATGGCCGCTACGGGCGTGGTGTCCATTGTCATGCTCTCCAAGGTCGGTTCCAGCCTCCAGGACTTCTACGACACCTCTCTGAAGACGATTGAACAGGCGTGGACGGGCAAACGCGCCGCCGCCCAGATTCGCGCCAATATCCTCCAAGCCACGCTCGACGACGACGAGAGCCGCAGTAACAGCTACATTGCCGAAGTACGCCAGCTCTATCAGTCCCTCCAAGACTCCAACCGCACGCTCAAGAACACCTACACCGGCGACCCCAGCGTCCTGACCACGCTGGACACCACGGTATCCAGCCTCAGCCCCATTCTGGAGCGCCTCTACGCCTACGCCAGCGTGAACGACGTGCAGGGCGGCTACATCTACCTCCGCGAATACTATGAGCCTGTGGCGAACCAAATCCGCGACCAGTTGGACGCTATCGGCGCCACCGCCGACCAAGCCGCTCTCGAGACGGTTGAAACCGGAAGGACGCTCTCCACTACCGCCGATGTCGTCGTCATTCTGCTTGTGGTTTTAAGCTCCATTGTCGGCGTTATGCTGGCCATCGCCATTGCCAACGGCATTGTGAACCCCGTCAACGAAATGCAGGAAGTCACGCTCGCGGTCTCCAAGGGCGACTTTGAATCCGATATCAAGTACGAATCCAAGGACGCCCTCGGCGACCTCGCCAACAATATGCGCCACCTCACCGCGACCATCAAGGAAATTATTACCGACGTGGAAATGCAACTGGCGGCTATGGGCGAGGGCAACTTCAACGTGCGCAGCCGCAAAGAGGAAATGTACCTCGGCTCCTTCGCGCGCCTCCAGACCGCTATGACCAAGCTGACAATGGCGGTATCCGAAACGATGGCGCAAATCGACGTTTCCGCCGACCAAGTGAACTCCGGCGGCGAGCAGATTTCGTCCAGCGCGCAGGCTATGGCGCAGGGTGCCACCGAGCAGGCCTCGTCCGTACAGGAACTCGCCGCGACTATCGGCGAAATCTCCCACGCCGTCGAGGAGACCGCCGAACACGCCCAGAGCGCGAAAGTCGACAACCAGGCGTCGCACGACCAGATTGCCGTCTGCTCCGCGCATATGGCCGACCTCATGAAGGCCATGAAGGCCATCGAAGAAAAGTCCGTGGAAATCAGCAAGGTTATCAAGACCATCGAGGATATCGCGTTCCAGACGAATATTCTTGCGCTCAACGCCGCCGTAGAGGCCGCCCGCGCCGGGAGCGCCGGCAAGGGATTCGCGGTCGTGGCCGACGAAGTACGCAACCTCGCCACGAAGTCTCAGGAAGCGTCCGCCAGCACGGCGTCGCTCATCGAGGAGACCGTCAAGGCCGTCAACGAGGGCAGCCGCCTGTCCGTCGAGACCGACGAGGCCCTGAAAGAAGTCGTTATCCGCGCCCAGAAGGTCATGGACGCCGTGACGCGTATCTCGCAGGCGACCGACGCGCAGTCCCACGACGTGGCGCAGGTCAGCACGGGTATCGACCAGATTTCCAGCGTGGTACAGACCAACTCCGCGACCGCCGAGGAATCCGCCGCCGCCAGCGAAGAGCTGTCCGGACAGGCCAACCTCCTCAAAGAACTGGTGGGACGCTTTACACTCCGCAAGGAAGTGGGCGGTTCCCGCGCGATGGTCTCCGCCGCCGCCGGTGGCGACTTCTCCTCCGCCCATTCCGCCAACGACAAGTATTAATCCTTGACGGCGTAACCGCCGCGACGCACAGAACAACCTCTCCGGAAATCATGTTTCCGGAGAGGTTTTCGTATCGCTTAGCGGTTCAACTGCATGAGCTTCTGACGCAGTTCGCCCTCAATGCGGTGCAGTTCGACTTCCGCCGCGCGGCGCTTCTCCGCGCCCTCACGCTGGATGTTCAGCACTTCGTCAATCGTTGAAATCAACTGCTGATTCGTATGTTGCAAGGTCTCGATGTCGACGACGCCGCGCTCGGCCTCCCGCGCCGTCTCGATGGTGCCCATTTTCAACAGGTCCGCGTTCTGCTGTAACAGGGTATTCGTCATTTCCGTGACGGCGTTCTGGGCCGCGACGGCCCGCCGCCCGTGTTCGACGCCTAACGCGATAACCATCTGACTTTTCCAAAGCGGTATCGTGTTCACAAGCGACGACTGGATTTTCTCCGCCATGAGCACGTCGTTATTCTGGATGAGCCGGATTTGCGGCCCCATCTGAATGGAAATCATGCGCGTGAGTTCCAAATCGTGCAACTTCTTCTCGAAACGGTCGCACAACTGAACCATGTCATTAAAGCGCTGTGCGTCCTCTTGCGTGCCCGTCTGCTGTGCCTTGCGCTGTAACTCGGCGAGTTCGTTGGCGCGCACGTCGGCGAGGCGCTTCTTGCCCGCCAGAATATACATCGACAGTTCCTTGTAATACTGCAAGTTCTTCTCGTAGAGCTGGTCGAGCATGGCGGAATCTTTGAGCAAAGTAATCTGGTGCTGTTGGAGTTCCTTGCTGATTTTGTCGATATTGGTCTCGGCCTTGGAATACTGCGCTTTGAGGGCCTGTACTTTGTCCTCCGACTTCTTGAAAAAGCCGAACAGGCCGCCTTTTTTCGTCTCCCCGGTTTCGTTGAGGTTGTCGAGGGACGCGACAAGCGCGCTCAAAGACTGTCCGACTTCGCCGAGGTCTTTCGTACGCACGGACGCAAGCGCGGTATCGGAAAATTCCGCGACGCTCTTCTGTGCCGCCGCGCCGTATTGCAGTACCTGATTGGTATCGGTGATGTCGATTTTCCTGGAGAACTCGTCGACGGCGCGCAATTCCTCCGGGGTGAACCGGGATTCCTCCGGGATAGGTTCGACGGCGGCGGGTGTCGGAGCGGCGGGGGCAGGTTGCGCGGCGGCTTGCGTAGGATTGAGCGTGAGTTGCGGGATGGGCGCGGCCTGTTGCGCATATGCGGCGGCCTGCTGTACGGGGGCTTGCGCGTAGGCGGCTTGCTGTACGGGGGCCTGCGCATAAGCCTGTTGTACGGGGGGCTGTGCATAGGCGGCTTGTTGTTGTACGGGAGCCTGCGCGTAGGCCTGTTGCTGTACGGGCGCGGGGTCGCGGTACTGCTCAAACAGTTCGGGGGGCGTCTCGTAGCTTACGAATGCGGGGGCCTCCGTAGTATTCGCGTCGGCGGGTTCGTCGGGCGTCAGCGTCAAACGGGGGATGTTGTCGGCCATGGGTGTCCTTCCTTTCGTATTTGTCAGGGCGTCCCGCCTTACAGTGCGCGGGACGCCGATTCTGTCAAGTCACATCTTTTCCGGGGCCTCAATGCCCAACAGCCGCAGACCGTTGCGGAGTACGGCGCGGGTATCGTCGGCGAGTTTGAGCCGCGCCGACTGCAAATCCGCCGCCTCCCCCTTGATTCTGCACGCCGTGTAGAAGCGGTGGAAACACCCGGCGAGTTCCTGAAGGTAGCGGTTCAGGTGACTGGGGTCGTAGTCGCGGGCGCAGAGGCGGACTTCCTCCCCGAACCGCGCGAGGGACTTAATCAACGCGCGTTCGGTGTCGTCGGTGAGCAAGGCCGCGTCGGCGTGTACGGGAATACTCGCGCCGTCCGCCGTGAGCGTCCGGAGCAGGGAGCATATCCGGGCGTGCGCGTACTTGACGTAATAGACCGGGTTTTCGGCGTCCTCCCGTACCGCGAGGCCCAAGTCAAACTCCATCTGGGCCTCGGGCCGGGCGTTGAAGAACCACCGCGCGGCGTCTACGGGTACTTCGTCGAGCAAGTCTGTCAGGCTGATTGCCTTGCCGGTACGCTTACTCATGCGCACGGTCTCCCCGTCGCGCAGGAGTTTCACCAATTGCATGAGGATAATGTCGAGGCGTCCGGAGCCGTCGAGGCCGAGCGCGTCGAGGGCGGCTTTGAGGCGCGCGACGTGTCCGTGATGGTCGGCCCCCCAAATGTTGATAACCCTGTCAAAGCCGCGCACCGAGAATTTGTTCCGGTGGTAGGCGATGTCGGCGGCGAAATAGGTATAGAATCCGTTGGCGCGGCGGAGCACGTCGTCCTTGAGGTCGAGTTTTTCGACTTCCGACGCCTTTTTCCCGGCTTTTATAAGGTTGTCCCGCATGATTTCGGCGGTTTTGAGCCACAGCGCGCCGTCCTTCTCATACGTCCAGCCGCGCCGCGAGAGTTCGTCGGCGGTCTCCGCGACGTAGCCGCTTTCGTGGAGCGTCGATTCCAGAAACCAGGTGTCATAGGAAATCTTGTAGCGCAGTAAGTCCGACTTCATTTTCGGCAGGTTGACGGACAGCCCATAGCGGGCGAGTTCGTCGCGGCGCGTCTCCGGCGCGGCCTGTACGAGACTGTCGCCGTACTCCTTGGCGTACTGTTCGGCGAGTTCGCGGATGTCATCGCCGTGGTAGCCGTCCTCCGGGAACTCTACGGCGTCCTCTCCTTGGAAATGTTGCAGGTAGCGGGCCTCGATGGAGTGGGCGAATTTGTCAATCTGGTTTCCGGCGTCGTTTACGTAGAACTCCCGCTCGACGGTCGCGCCGCAGGCGTGGAGAATGGAGGCGAGGGTGTCGCCGAGGACGCCGCCCCGCGCGTTGCCCATGTGCATGGGCCCGGTGGGGTTCGCCGACACAAATTCGACCATGATTTTCTGTCCCTGTAGGTCGGTACAAGTACCGTAGGCGTCGGCCTCCGTCTCAATCGCCGAAAGCACACTGTCATACCAGTGCGCGCCGCTGCGGAAATTCAGGAAGCCCGGCCCGGCGACTTCCACGCTCTGAAAGTACGTCCCCTCTAGGCCGATACGCTCCGCGAGCGCCGCCGCGATAACTTTCGGGGGCTTGCGCAAGGCTTTTGCGGCGGCGAGGGCGAAAGTCGTCGAAAAGTCTCCGTTGGCGGGGTCTTTGGGAATCTCGACGGACACGGGCGGCAGTTGCGCCTCCGGCAGTACGCCCTCCGACACGGCGGCGCGGTACGCGTCCAGCGTCAGCGCCTGGATTTGTTCGTAGGCCTTTTGTGTCATGTTCATGCTGTTCTGTCCCTTCACTGTGAGTTGTCGCGCTTGCGCCGGACTCTCATCCGGAAGCGGTTCTTCCCGGCGCTGGCGTTTTCGACGGAGACCGAGTAGCGGATTTCGAGCAGTCCGCCGCTCTCCGTCACGGAGTTGCGCAGGTAGCCGGTCTGGATGTCGATGGAGAGTTCGCCGAGGGGCGTTTCGTACAAAGAGGTATGCTGTCGGCCCTCCTCAAATATCATCTGGGACGTGACCGCCCCCACGCGCCGGAGTATGACTTTCGGGCCGTACATCTCAAAGACGGTCGTCGTGCCCTCCATGCCCGTCAGGACGCTTTCGCGATACGTCAATGTAAGGCAGTCGGGCGCGAGACGCATAGTGCCCTCCGTGAGCAGTTCCATATTGTCCTGCTGTGGGGTGTCGATGTCCTGTTCGGAGTGGATGGTCAGCAGGACGGGAAGAC
>CAMHBH010000050.1 GCA_946183175.1 uncultured Oscillibacter sp. | reverse complement strand
CCCCGTGAGGGGCGCGGGTTGTGTCGCCTTGGGCAGTTCAAAGTGGGGCGTGTGAGCTTGTTTTAATCCCCGTGAGGGGCGCGGGTTGTGTCAGCAAATCTACACAATCCGTGGCCGCGTTTTTTGGGCAATCTGGGCAATCCCACAAGCTGTAAGGCGCATTATAGCATACACGCGGAGTATTTGCAAGCGGTTTCCCAAAATTTTTTTCGGGAAGGGGCTGTTTTTTGAGTGCGAACCGTGTTTCGGCCCCGCGTTTGGCGGCCTGTCCGGGAGAGGTTCGCACTCTCGGCCTTTGCGGGGATTGCCACGGGGAAGGCCCCGGAGGAGAAAGCGCGAATATTGACGCATTGCACAAGGTTTTCCGGAACGCTTTAGACGCTTTGCACAAGGGACCGTCGAAATGTTTATGAATTTTGCGGCTTTACAAAACGGTAAAAAACCGTTACAATATGTCATGTTTTCATGGGTCGCCCATGGATTACCTTGGAGAGAAGAAAGGGAGAGTGAGACATGGCTCTGGACTATCGGAAATGCGCGGAGGAAATCTTCAGCCATCTCGGTGGCAAGGAGAACGTCGTCAGCGCCGCGCACTGCGCAACCCGTCTGCGTCTTGTCATCGCGGACAACAGCAAGATGGATATGAAGGCGCTGGAAGATGTGGAAGGCGTCAAGGGCGTCTTCTCCAACGCCGGACAGCTCCAGCTCATCATCGGCACCGGCACCGTCAACAAGGTCTACGACGAATTTCTTGCCATTACGGGCCTGACCGCCGCGAGCAAGGAAGAAGTCAAAGCCGCCGCCGCCGCCCAACAGCCCCTCCCCAAGCGCATGGTCAAGGCCCTGGGCGACGTGTTCGTACCCATTCTTCCGGCTATCGTCGCCTCCGGCCTCATGATGGGCCTCGTGGAGGCGCTCGGTAAAATCCCCGGCCTCGGCTTCGCCGACACCGACTGGTACGGCTTCCTCGATATGGTCGCTAATACCGCCTTCGCGTACCTGCCCGTAATCGTCGCCGTATCCGCCGCGCGCGTCTTCGGCGGGAATATCTTCCTCGGCGCGGTCATCGGCCTGCTCATGATTCACTCCAACCTGACCAACGGCTGGAACGCCGCCAATGGCTACGATGTCTGGTACCTGTTCGGCCACATCAAGATTACGGACACCTACACCCTCGGCCAGATTAACCAGCTCGGCTATCAGGGCCACGTCATTCCGGTGGTTATCTCCGTTTGGTTCATGTGCCAGTGGGAGAAGTGGCTGCACAAGCACGTCCCCGAAATGATTGACCTCTTCGTAACTCCTCTCTGCACGGTATTCGTCACCGCCCTGCTGACGTTCATGGTTATCGGCCCCATCTTCTCCGCCCTCGAAACCTTCGTCCTGAACTTCGCGCAGATTATCGTACACAACCCCATCGGCGCAATGGTCATGGGCGCTGTGTACCCGGCTACGGTCGTTATGGGCCTGCACCATATGTACAACGTCATTGAGGCGGGCATGCTATCGTCCGTAGGCCTCAATACGTGGATGCCGATTGCCTCCGCCGCCAACTTCGCGCAGTTCGGCGCGTGCCTCGCCGTCGGCCTCAAAGCCGCCAACAATAAGACGAAAGTTATCGCTATCCCGTCCTCCGCCTCCGCCGCCCTCGGCATTACCGAGCCGGCCATCTTCGGCGTGAATATGCGCTTCTTCAAGCCGTTCGTCTGCGGCATGGTCGGCGGCGCTGTCGGCGCTATCTTCGGCGCGATTACCGGACTGGGCGCCACCGCCTACGGCGTGACCGGAATCCCCGGCTACCTCACCATTAACAATCCCGTGGTCTATACCATTCTGCTTGCGGTCTCCGGCGGTATCGCGTTCGTCGGCACCTGGTTCGTGTGGAACGAGGAAGCCGCCGCTCCGAAAGCCTCCGCGTCTGACATCCCCGCGCAACCCTCCAAGCCCCAGGAGCCCGTCATCACCTGCGAGGCCGGAACGGTGCTTGCCCCCGTCCCGGGCAAGGTGATTGCTCATACCGAGATTCCCGACCCGACGTTTGCCGCCGGCGTACTCGGCAGCGGTGTCGGCGTGTGGCCCGAGGAGGGCATTGTACGCGCCCCTTATGACGGCACGATTTCCTCCGTTGCGGAGACCCAGCACGCCGTCGGCATTACCGGCCCCGGCGACATGGAAGTGCTCATTCACATCGGCGTCGACACCGTGGCCATGAACGGCGACGGATTCCAGGCCCTGGTCAAAGAGGGCGACGAGGTCAAGGCCGGACAGCCCCTGGTCAAATTCGACCGCGCGAAAATCAAGGCCGCCAATCACCCCGACGTTGTCGTGACGCTTCTCACCAACAGCGACGACTACAACTCCGTAGCGTTCCCCGGCGTAGTCAACGCCTGACGGCCCCGACGGAGATGGGAGCCTGTCCGCGCGTCCGGACAGGCTTTCGGGGCCCCGTAACGATTGTAGGCGGGTCTCCCGCGCCCGCTTCCAATACCCTACCAACTTCTAGAAGGAGAGTTTCAACATGGCTATGGAATTTAAGTGTGTCATTCAGGACGAACTCGGCATCCACGCCCGCCCCGCCGGCATGCTCGCCAAAGAGGCCAAGGCCCTCGGCGATACCGTCGTAAGCGTCACCAAGGGCGACAAGACCGTCAAGGCCTCCCAGCTCATGAAGCTCATGGGCCTGGGCGTCAAGAAGGGCGACGAAGTGACCGTCACCGTCGAGGGCGGGGACGAGGCCGCCGCGCTCGACGCGATGAAGGCGTTCTTCAAGAACAATTTCGCCGCCGAAGTCTAATCAACCTGTCCCCGCGTCCGCGGGGTAGCCTAACGGGAGAGCCTGCGCCGCTTCTGGCGGGCCTCCCGTTTTTCCAATAACTTACGGGAGGATTTACTATGGTTCTGATTCAGGGCAAAGGTGTCTCCAAAGGTGTCGTAAGAGGCCCCCTCTATTTCTTCCAGCGCCCCAACTATGACATTCCCAAGACGAAAGTCGCCGACCTCGACGCCGAAAAGGCCCGTGTCGTCGAAGCGCGCGAAAAGTCCTCCGCCCAGCTCTACGTACTGGCTGACAAGTGCCGCGAAGAGGCCGGAGAGGAAAGCGCCGTCCTGTTCGAGACCCACGCCATGTTCTGCGACGACGACGACTACGTGGAAGCCATTGAAACCATGCTCAATGACGAATCCTGCAACGCCGAGTACGCCGTCAAGGAAGCCGGGGAGCAGTTCGCCGCGATGTTCGCCGCCATGGACGACGCCTACATGAGAGCGCGTTCCGCCGACGTAAAAGACGTGACACAGCGCATTTTGAATAACCTCATGGGTATCGCCGAGGGCGGTATCGACTCCGAGGAGCCCGTCATTCTCTGCGCCGACGACCTCGCCCCCTCCGAGACCCTCCAGCTCGACAAGTCCAAGATTTTAGGCTTTGCCCTTACCGCCGGTTCCAGCAACGGCCACACCGCCATTCTGGCCCGTACGATGGGTATCCCCGCCATCTGCGGACTGGGCGCCGAACTCAAAGAGACGCTTCAGGGCCGTATGGCCTACCTCGACGGCGAGACCGGGAAAGTTGTCCTTGACCCCGACAACCTGACTATCCAGACGTTCAAGGACAAGATGGAGAAGCAGAAGAAGTTCAAGGAACTCATGGCCGAGATGAAGGGCAAGGAAGACGTAACGCTCGACGGGCGTCACATCAACGTCTATTGCAACATCGGCAACCCCGACGACGTGACCGCCGTCAAGAACAACGACGGCCAGGGAATCGGCCTGTTCCGTTCGGAGTTCCTGTACCTCGCGGAGACCGACTACCCGTCGGAGGAGAAGCAGTTCCAGGCCTACAAGAAAGTCGCCGCCGCCATGGACGGCAAGCGCGTCATTATCCGCACGCTCGATATCGGCGCCGACAAGCAGGTCGAATACTTCCACCTCAAGAAGGAAGAAAACCCCGCGATGGGCGTGCGCGCTATCCGTATCTGCCTGAACAACCCGGACGTGTTCCGGACACAGCTCCGCGCCCTGTACCGCGCCTCGGCCTACGGCAAAGTCGCCATTATGTTCCCCATGATTACCTCCGTCTGGGAAGTCAAGGAGTGCAAGCGCGCCTGTGAAAAGGTCATGGCCGAACTCAAAGCGGAGGGAATCCCCTTCAACGAGGAGACCGAAATCGGTATCATGATTGAGACCCCGGCCTCGATTTTCGTCGCCCCCGAACTGGCCGAGGAAGTCGACTTCTTCTCCGTCGGCACGAACGACCTGACGCAGTACACGCTGGCCTGTGACCGTCAGGCCAACGACCTCGGCAAGTTCTTCGACGCCCACCACCCCGCCGTACTCCGCGCGCTGAAAATGGCCGCCGACGCCGCCCACGAGAAGGGCAAGTGGATTGGCATTTGCGGCGAACTCGGTGCCGACCTGAGCCTGCTGGAAACGTTCCTGGCGATTGGTATCGACGAGCTGAGCGTGTCGCCGTCCGCCGTCCTGCCGCTCCGCGACGCTATCCGTAAGAGCATTGCCAAGACCTGCACCCTCGACGCCCTCAAGTGCTGATTGCGTTCCCGTATAACGGACAGCCCCGCCCATCCCGGGCGGGGCCTTCTGCGCTTTAGCGGCGCATTTTTTTGCGGACTTCCTCCACCCTTTCGGGGGCTTCCTTGAATCCGGCGTCGGCGGCTTTTTGATAGTATTCAAGTGCTTTTGCATAATCCACGCTCACGCCCTGTCCCCATTCATAAAAAAAGCCCAGATGATATAGTGCCCATGCTTCGCCTTTTTCCGCCGCCTGTTCGTAATAATACCGCGCTATGGCGTAATCCCGCGCTACGCTTAAACCATGATGATAGAGAATGCCCAGATTAGTCAGCGCGTCTGCGCTACCTTTTGCCGCCGCCTGTTCGTAATACTTCCGCGCCTTGGCGTAATCCTGCATTACGCCGAACCCACAGAAATAGAGACGGCCTAGACTATTTAATCCCTGTGCGCTACCTTTTGCCGCCGCTTTTTTGTAATACTCCCAAGCCTTAGTGTAATCCTCCTCTACGCCTCGCCCACCGTCATAGAGAAGGCCCAGACTCCACAATGCTTCAGCGTGACCTTTTGCCGCCGCTTGTTCGTAATAGTCCCGGGCCTTGACATAATCTTGCTTTACGCCGTTCCTGCCGAAATAATAGTCATCTCCCCGTTGATAGAGCGTTTCGGCGTCCTGTTGCGGCGCTACGGGACGCGGGACGGCATAGCGCACGGCGTCCGCAAGTTTCTTTTCCGACGCCGCGCCCCTGTCGGACAAGTCCACGCGCACCAGCGCCGAATACAGCCGCTTCATAGGGTGTCCGTCCACGCGCACGGGCAAAACGCATTCCATGCGCCCCTCTTTCCACTCGTGGAACGCGGCGCGAAATTCCGTCATGCAAAAACGGGATTCGGCGTAGCCTTTCGACCACACCGCGATAAAATTCGCCGAGTTTTCGATAAAGTCCTCCATTTTTTCAAGGAAGTTGTCGCCCGGGCCGATGTCCAGCGCCTGCACGTAAGCCGAGTAGCCGTTGCGTTTGAGTACGCCCGCAATCCAGACCGCCCACGCCTCGTCCGCGCCCGTATAGCTGATGAAGAAATCGCGCTGTTCCACGTCGCCGCCCCCTTCCGCGTCCCCGACATGATACCACGTTTCCCGACGCCGCGCAACACGAATTTTCCTTTTCTGTAAAAACAGTAACAATTTGCCAGAAAACGGATACAGATTGTTTGCGGATTGTCGCTTGACGCTCCGCGCGCTTACTGGTAGAATACACGTCAGAATTTACCCGCGCGTACCAAGGAACGGCAAGGGGGATAACTTGCATGAATCTGAAAGAGCGCTACTTGAATATGAGCCGGAAGCCGAGGGGTTTTTTGGGGACGCTGATGTTGAACCGTATGAACGGGGGCCGCCACGCCAAATTAGCCGACTGGTCGATGGGAATCTATCAGGGCAACCCGGAGGAGATTCTGGACATAGGCTGTGGGGGCGGGCGGAATCTGTGGGCGTTCCTGCAACGCTACCCCGACGCCCACGCGACGGGCGTCGACTACGCGCCGCTGTCGGTACGGATGACGAAGGCCCGGAACCGCGCGGCGATATCGGCGGGGCGCTGCCGGGTGTTCGAGGGCAACGCGATGAGCTTACCACTGCCCGACGACGCGTTCGACCTCGTGACGGCTATCGAGACCGTGTACTTCTGGACGACTATCGAGGAAGGTTTCCGGGAGGTCTACCGCGTACTCCGCCCGGGCGGTACATTTATGATTGTCAACGAGCTGGACGGGCGCAACGGCACCGGGGAGGAGTACGAGCGGATTATAAAGCGCATGCGCACGTACACCGGGGAGGATTTAGAGGCGGCGTTGAAGTACGCCGGATTCCCGCGCGTGCGCGTGATTCACCATAACAATATGCTGTGGATGTGCGTCATGGCCGGGAAAATCTGAAAACCGCGAGAGACCGCCGTCGGGCGGTCTCTTGTCTTATTTCAGGAATCCGTTGATAATTTTCTCTTCCGCCTCCGCCTCCGTCATGCCGAGGGTCAGGAGTTTGATAATCTGCTCCCCGGCGATTTTCCCGATAGCGGCCTCGTGTACGAGGGCGGCGTCGAGGTCGTTGGCCTCCAGAGACGGGATTGCCAGAATCCGCCCGCTGTCCATGATGATGGAATCGCACTCGGTGTGTCCGGAACAAGGCGCGTTGCCGACGACTTTCGCGTCGAACGTCTGATAGGACTTGTCCCGCGCCACCGAACGCGATACCACGTCGGCACTCGACCCGGCCCCGTTCAGGTTCACGACGTACTTGCTGTAGGCGTTCTGTACGCCGTGCGTCATGAGGCGTTCGCGTACAATCAGCTTGGCCCCGGCGGCGAGGTCGGCGTTGGTCGTACGGTTGGTGTCGTCGACGCCCTTGATTTGCACCATTTCCATTTCCACGAAGCTGTTTTCCTGCTGGTACACCTCCGTCACGGGGTTGAGAATCCGCTTCCCGCTCCCGGTACCGGAACCGTAGTGCTTCTCGACGTACTTCACCCGCGAGTTTTTGCCGACGTAGAAGCGGTGTATGCCGTCGTGCTGGGAATCCTGATTGCCGCAGTTGTCCATTCCGCACCCGGCGACAATCAGAATATCGCAGTCGTCGCCGATGTGGAAGTCGTTGTACACGACTTCTTTTAATCCGCTTTGCGTCATGACGACCGGAATGTGCACGCTTTCGTTTCTGGTACCGGACTGGATGTCGATGTCAAGCCCGGAGCCGTTTTCCTTGGGCGTAATCGTGATGTGCGCGGAGGACTGCCGCCCGGCGGACTTGCCGTCGGCGCGGATGTTGTACGCGCCCTCGGGGATGTCGTGCAGTCCGGCGACTTCTAACAGGAGCCGCTTCTTGATTTCGTCCATGGTCAGCATACCGACGAATTGCCCCCTTCTACTTTCCGGCACCCGGGCACGGCGGAAGTCGTGCCGATTAATTCGGACATGATTTGTTCCTTGTCTCCGCTCTGTTCCAGACGCCCGTCGGCGAGTACCATAATCTCGTCGGCGATATTCAAAATCCGTTCCTGATGGGAGATAATCAGGAAAGAACTGTTCGGAATCGAACGGCGCATACTGTCGAAAGTCTGGATGAGGTTCTGGAAACTCCAAAGGTCAATTCCGGCCTCGGGTTCGTCGAAGATGGACAGCGCCGCGCCGCGCGCCAGTACGGTGGCGATTTCGATACGCTTGAGTTCGCCGCCGGAGAGGCTGTTGTTGACTTCCCGGCTGATATAGTCTTTCGCGCACAGGCCGACGGCGGCGAGGTAGTCGCAGGCGTCGGAGACGGAAAGCGTATTCTTGCCGGTGGCGAAGCGGATTAAGTCGAGGACTTGAATCCCCTTGAAACGCACGGGCTGTTGAAACGCGTAGCTGATACCGAGGCGCGCGCGTTCCGTGATGGACAGTCCGGTGATGTCCCGACCGTTGAAGAGGATTTGCCCGGAAATGGGCTGTTCGATACCCGCGATGAGTTTGGCAAGCGTGGACTTCCCGCCGCCGTTGGGGCCGGTGAGTACGACGAGCTTGTCGTCGGGAATCGTGAGGCTGATTCCGCGCAGGATTTCCTTGTCCCGGTTCTCCTCCGTGACGGAGAAGGACAGGTTTCGTAGTTCGAGCATAAAGAGCATTCCCCCGCAAACAGATTCCGCACAGCGGATATTTTCCAGTATGGGGCATTGCGCCCGCATAGCGGAATATTTTCCAGTACGGGGCATTGTACCATACCGGACGCCGTACCGCAAGCGGAATTTTAGCTTTTGAGCAGTTCGGTATTGCGGTACTGTATCGCTTCCGCCAAATGTGACGCCTGTATTTCCTCCGCGCCCTCCAGGTCGGCGATAGTCCGCGCCACTCTGAGAATACGGTCATGGGAGCGCGCCGTAAGGCCCATCGTGCGGAACGCGTTCTCCATGAGGATTTCCGCCGCCGGATTGAGCGCGCAGTATTGCGCCAGATTCGACGGCGGAATTTGCGCGTTACAGGAAATCGCGCTGTCCGCGAAACGCTTACGCTGTACTTCGCGGGCGGCGTCGACGCGCGCCTTGACGGTCGCGGAATCCTCGGCGGCCTCCCGGCGGCGCATGGCCTCGTATTCGACGGACGGGACGCGGACGTGCAAATCAATCCGGTCGAGTAACGGCCCGGAAATCTTCTCCACGTAGCGCGAGACCGTCCGCGCCGAACAGGTACAGCGTCCGGAAGGGTGTCCGCGCCAGCCGCACGGGCACGGGTTCATCGCGCAGACAAGTTGAAAGTTGGCGGGCAGGCGTACCGTGCCGCTTGCGCGCGCAATCGTGATTTCGCCGTCCTCCAACGGTTGGCGGAGCGCTTCGAGGGCGTCGCGGTGGAACTCCGGCAACTCGTCGAGGAACAGTACGCCGTTGTGGGCCAGCGAGATTTCCCCGGGCCTGACGACATTCCCGCCGCCGACAAAGGCCGCTGTCGAGACCGTATGGTGTGGGCTACGGAACGGGCGGCGCGTCAGCATGGGGTGTTGGGCGTCGGTCAGGCCCGCCACTGACCAGACGGCGGTCGATTCCAAGGCCTCCTCGCGCGTCAGGTCGGGCAGAATCGACGGCATACGCTTCGCCAACATCGACTTCCCCGCGCCGGGGCTTCCGATGAACAGCAGGTTATGCGCGCCCGCCGCCGCGATTTCGAGCGCGCGCCGCACTTGTTCCTGTCCCATCACGTCGCGCAGGTCGAGTAACGGCGCTTCACCGGGGCCGGGTTTCCACGGCGGCGCGGGCGTGAGGCGTCGCGTACCGCGCAGGTGTGCGGACAGCTCCCGCACGTCCGACACGCCGTAGACGGTCAAATCGCCCGCTAATGTGGCCTCGGGGGCGTTCTCCGCCGGGACGAACAGTTCCCGGATACCGCGTTCCCGCGCCGCGAGGGCCATGGGCAGTACGCCCGACACCCGCCGTACCGCGCCCGTCAGCGACAGTTCCCCGACGAACGCCGTCTCCGCCGACGGGCACGGGATTTCCCCCGAACACGCCAGCAGTCCGACTAAAATCGGCAAATCGTAGAGCGTCCCGGCCTTGCGTTCGCTCGCCGGGGCCAGGTTCACCGTGATTCGGTTTACCGGGAACTCCGCGCCGCAGTTCTTGACCGCCGCCCGGACGCGTTCCCGCGCCTCCCTGACCGCGGCGTCGGGCAGGCCCACGAGGTCGAACGACGGCAACCCGCCCGACAGGTAGCACTCTACTTGTACCTCATAGCCCGCGATTCCGTTCAGGCCCGTCGACTTCACTGTCACTACCCCATACGCGCCGCCGCCTTTCTCCGACTGTATTCCGCCCCCGCCTACGTGCCGGGAATCAATCTCCGCCTGTATTTCGCTGGCCCCGCCTACGCGCCGGGAATCAATCCCCGTCTGCATTTCGCCCCCGTACAAGGCCCCGCTTATGCGCCGGGAAGCAACTCCCGCCTGTTTCACGCCTCGTCGGACGGGAAGCGAATCCCGGCTTGTTTGCGCGCCTCGGCGAGCAGTCCGGCGACGATGAGACTTTGTTCAAGAAGAGCGTCGCGAAACGCAAAGTCCCGGTTGTCGATGGCGCGCGCGTACTGCTCAAACTCCGGCTCCATACGGTGCCCGTGGAAGTCGTTCCGGAACTTCTCCGCGCCGCCGTTCAGACACAGCGTCACGGCCCCGCAGACGTTCGCGGGGGCGTCCTGTAGAATGTAGCCCTTCGTGCCCTGTACGACACAGCGCGACGGCGACGCGGAATCCTTCGCCGCGACGCTCACCGCCTTGAACGCGCCGTAGTCGAGCGTGGCGACGCCGCTGGTGTCTATGCCGCGCTCCACGTTGGCAAGGTAGCTTATCGAGAGGGGCTTCCCGAACAGGCCCACGATGTAATGTAAGTTGTACAGATTCAAGTCCATGAGCGCGCCGCCGGATTTCGCCGGGTCGAATGAAACCGGGGTTTCGCCGCGCGCGAACGCGTCGTAGCGGCTGGAATACTGGCTGAAGTTGCACTGTACGAGTTTGAGCGTGCCGATTTCGGGGAGGAAGTCGCGCACGGCCTGAAAATTTGGGTGCAGGCGCGTCGTGACGGCTTCAAACAGGAACAGTCCCCGCGCGCGCGACAGCTCCGCGAGTTCCGACGCCGCCCGGAAATTGTCGGTCATGGGCTTTTCGAGAATGACGTGCTTCCCGGCCTCCAGGGCGCGCTTTGCCATGGGGTAATGCTGGGAGTTCGGCACGGCTAAATATACGGTGTCAATATCGGAATCGGCGAGCAGTTCGGAGAAGTCGGAGACACCCTTCGGAATCCCGTACTGCTGGCAGAGTTCCCGCACGGTGTCGGCGGAGCGGGGCGTGCCGCAGAGTACGCCGATATCCATGCCGAGTTTCCGCAGAATCGGCAAAGCCTCCTTCGCAATCATGCCCGTTCCGGTTACGCCGAGTTTCATACGCGCACTTCCTTTCAAAAACGGGAACCCCGGACGGGGTTCCCAGTGGTTCACAGCGCCATTGCGTCCATTGCGTCCGGGTTGATTTCCACCTCTACGGGCGGCGTCCGCATATTCTCCACGAGTTCCTGATACTTTTGCAGTCCGGTACCCGCCGGAATCAGCTTGCCAATGATGACATTCTCTTTCAGGCCCATCAGGTGGTCGGATTTGCCCTTAATGGCCGCTTCGGTGAGTACCTTCGTCGTCTCCTGGAACGACGCCGCCGACAGGAAGGAATCCGTAGCAAGAGACGCCTTCGTAATGCCCATGAGCAGTTGCGTACCCTCGGCCCGGCGGAGCGGTTCGCCGTCCTCGCGACGCTCCCCGGCCTCGTTGCGGCGGTCGATGTCGGCGTTGGCGTGCTCGAGTTCGAGCACGTCGACCATGGAGCCGTCCAACAGCGCGGTGTCGCCGGCGTCCTCCAGGCGTACTTTCCGCATCATCTGCCGCACGATAACCTCAATGTGCTTGTCGTTGATGTCGACGCCCTGCTGGCGGTACACGCGCAAGACTTCCTGAATGAGATAGTTGTAGACGGCGTCGGCCCCGCGAATGCGCAACACGTCGTGGGGGTTGAGCGCGCCGTAGGTCAGTTGCGCGCCCTTGGCGACTTTCTCGCCCTCTTTGACGAGTAACCCGGTATGCGGTACGGCATAGGTACGGGTTTCGCCGTCGGCCTCGCTGGTGATAATCAGGTTTAAGAGACTGCCCTTCTGGGCCTCCTCAAAGTGTACGGTGCCGCCGATTTCGGCGAGCGTGGCCATACGTTTCGGCTTGCGCGCCTCGAACAGTTCCTCTACGCGCGGGAGGCCCTGCGTGATGTCGCCCCCGGCGAGGCCGCCCGTGTGGAACGTACGCATAGTAAGCTGTGTGCCGGGTTCGCCGATGGACTGCGCCGCGATAATCCCGACGGCCTCCCCGGGCCCTACGGGCTGCTGCGTGGCGAGGTTCATACCGTAGCAACACGCGCACACGCCGCTTTTCGCGCGGCACGTCAGGACAGTGCGAATCATGACGGTCGGGCGGGCGTCCTTGTCGGCGGGGTCGTACTTGCACACGTCGTCGGAGCGGGGGTTCTTCTGCGTCCAGCGGTGGGATTCCAAAATCTTCGCGTCGGTTTCGAGGAGCATTCTGTCCTTGGAGAGCAGGACTTCCCCGGTGTCGTCGTCGACGATGTCGCCGACGAGGTAGCGCCCGCGCAAACGGTCAGCGAAACGCTCGATGACCTGCCCGTTTTCGCTGATTTCGCTAACCTTGATTCCGTGCGTGACGCCGCAATCCTCCTCCCGGATAATCACCTCCTGCGACACGTCGACCATGCGGCGCGTGAGGTAGCCGGAGTCGGCGGTACGGAGCGCGGTATCGGCGAGGCCCTTCCGCGCGCCACGGCTGGAAATGAAGTATTCCAGCGCGGTGAGGCCCTCGCGGTAGTTGGCCTTGATGGGGATTTCGATGGTACGCCCGGCGGTATTGGCAATCAGGCCGCGCATACCCGCTAACTGCCGGATTTGTTTCATAGAACCGCGCGCGCCCGAGTCGGCCATCATGAAAATGGGGTTGTAGCGGTCGAGATTGTCCTGTAGCGCCGTCGACACCTGGTCGGTCGTCTTTTCCCACACGTCCACGACCTGCTTGTAACGCTCGTGGTCGGTCATGAAGCCCATGCGGTACTGATTCTCAATATTGACCACCTGCTGTTCGGTCTCCTGTACCATCTTGTACTTGCTCTCCGGAATGGACATATCCCAAATGGAAACCGTGATAGCGGCCTTTGTCGAATAGCGGTACCCGGTGGCCTTCATGGAGTCGAGGACTTCCGCCGCCATGGTGAATCCGTGCGTGTTGATGGTGCGGTCGACGATTTTGCCGAGTTCCTTCTTGCCGCAGGTCTGCGTGATTTCGTAGTCGCAGACGTGCGCGGGGTCGTCGCGGTCGACAAATCCCAAATCCTGCGGGATGTTCTGGTTGAACAGAATGCGCCCCGGGGTGATTTCGACGACGCCCGTATGCTGTACGCCGTGGAGGTTGAACGAACGCCGGACGAGAATGGGGCAGTGCGGGCCGATGACGCCCTCGTTGTAGGCCATGAGGGCCTCTTCCTCGCTCCGGTACATCCGCGTCGGACGGTACGACGCCGCGCGGAACTTCTCCGCCGCCTTGCCGGATTCGAGACGCTTTTCCACCAGCGCGCGCTCCTCGTCCGACAGCGCGCCGATTCTGTCAGCATGCGACAGCGCGTCGTTCATCGCGGCGATACGCGCGTTGGCGGCGAGAAACTCGTCGGCGTCGACGACTTCCCCCGTGGGTAACGCCGTATCCCCGGCGTCGCGGCAGAAGACGTTCTCCGCGCCCTTCTCCGCCTTGCCCATGCGGTCCATCGTGAGGTAGTAGGAACCCAAAACCATGTCCTGCGTGGGCACGGTGACGGGGCCGCCGTCCTGCGGGCGCAACAGGTTGTTCGCCGACAACATCAGAATCCGCGCCTCGGCCTGCGCCTCCGCCGACAGCGGTACGTGTATGGCCATCTGGTCGCCGTCGAAGTCGGCGTTGAACGCGGTGCAGTTCAGGGGGTGGAGCTTCAATGCGCGCCCGTCGACGAGTACGGGCTCAAAGGCCTGGATTCCCAGGCGGTGCAAAGTCGGGGCGCGGTTGAGCATAACGGGGTGGTCTTGGATTATCACGTCCAGGGCGTCCCAGACCTCCGTCACGCCCTTGTCGACCATCTTCTTGGCCGATTTGATATTGTTCGCGGTGCCGTCCTCCACGAGTTTCTTCA
>CAMHBH010000049.1 GCA_946183175.1 uncultured Oscillibacter sp. | reverse complement strand
TCACAGAGCATCGTCATATTGAGCACTTTGTCAGCGTTCATCGCAGCGCCTCCGAGAGATACCGACAGCGCGGTAAATTCCCATGATTATACGGCACGGAAAGCGAAAAATCAATCGCCGCGCGGGATATTTTATAATTTCCTGCCTGTGCGCTTACGTGCTTTGGCCCCCGCCGCGCGGGAATCTCGCGAAAAACGCTTGACAAGCCCCCGGAGGCGGTATATAATACGCCTCACGTTCCAAAGACAGCAGGCAGGTTGACCCGTAAGCCCCGCCGAGGAAGGCTGTGCAATGTGTGATTGCGCGTCCCGGTGTCTTTGCGCCCGGGGCGCTTTCCGTCTGTCCGCGAACGTCGATTGAATCTGGAGGTGAAAACAGAATGCCCAACGCAAAAGTCCTGGCGGAGAAAAAGGCGGTCGTAGAGCAGTTGACCGAGAAAATCCGCAACGCCGCCGCCGGCGTCATCGTGGACTACAGAGGCATTACCGTCGCGGAGGATACCGCGCTCCGTAAGGAGTGCCGCGAGAACGAGGTCGACTACGCCGTCGTCAAGAACACGCTCCTGCGGTTCGCGTTCGACAACACCGGCCTGAACGACCTCGACTCCCATCTCAACGGTACGACCTCTCTGGCCATCAGTGCCGACGACCCCGTAGCCCCCGCGCGTATCATGGCCGACTACGCCAAGAAGCTCAACGACAAGTTTGAGATTAAGGGCGGCTTCATGGACGGCAAGGCCGTCGACCTCGACACCATCAACGCCCTCGCCGCTATCCCGCCCCTGCCCACGTTACAGGCGCAGGTTCTCGGCACCATGCTCGCCCCCATTACGGGTCTGGCCGTCGTGCTCAAACAGATTGCCGAGAAAATGGAGGCCCCCGCCGAAGCACCCGCCCCCGCCGCCGAATAATCACATAGTAACAGGAGGAAATTCCCATGTCTGAGAAAGTCACCGCTCTGCTGAACGAAATCAAAGAGCTGAAGGTTCTGGAACTGAGCGAACTCGTCCACGCGCTGGAAGAGGAGTTCGGCGTATCCGCCGCCGCTATGGCCGCCCCCGCCGCCGCCGCGGCCCCCGTCGTGGAGGAGAAGACCTCGTTCGACGTGGTGCTGACCGGGTTCGACGCCAGCTCCAAGATTAAGGTCATCAAGGTCGTGCGCGAAATCACGGGGCAGGGCCTCGCCGAAGCCAAGAAGACCGTCGAAGACAACCCGTCCACCCTCAAAGAGGGCCTCGGCAAGGAAGAGGCTGAGGAACTTAAGAAGAAGATTGAGGAAGTCGGCGGCAAGGTCGAGCTCAAGTAATCCCACGATACCTTCTCCGTAGCCTCTCCGCGCCCCATCCAAAAGGGGCGAACGGATACCCAAACCTCTCCCCCTCCCATCCGGGAGGGGGATGTGTGAATGACACGAGGGTATTTATGGACAAAGTAAAAAAATTCTGCGAAAAGATTATCGTGCCTTCTAAAATTACAAAAGGCATAATAATCTCCATGCTGTTCAGTCTCGTGGTGAGTGCGATTGCGGCAAAATGTTTCCGCTTCGTTCTCCTGAATGACAACCAGCTTCTCTATCTTTTCTCCGCTATGGCGCAGGTAATCGCCGGGCTTCTGGGACTGACGCTGACATCGTACACCTTTTTTGTCGGCAAGTTCCAGCAGGACGCGGATGATAAGCTCCAGCAGGACGACAGCGAATATGAAGCGGCAAAATCACTGACTCGTCAATACTATGGCATGATTATCTCAATATCCGTTGTTTGCGGAGTGACCATTCTCGCGTGCGTCTTGGGAATCATCTTCCTAAGCCGCGGTTTCTTCAACGGGTACGCGTTTATTATTGACGTGAGTGTCTGCTTGTTTTGCGTTGGCTTCGTGTCCATTCTCTTTTTCGGTATCTCCATTTTAGACCCTGACAAAATCACGAAAGAACTGGCCCATGAAGTTCTGAAGTTCGGCATAAGATACGGTTCATACGACGACTCATTCAAGAATATGGGCGTATTTCTCACGCATTACATCTCTCTCGAAAAAATCATAACCGAATTTGCAACGGAAATTATGAAACGCTTCCCGGCATCGAATCGGTACAAGCCGTATGATGAAAAGCCGATTAAAAAGCCGATGATTCTCCAATCCATGGATGTTCTGGTGAGAAGCGAACAAATTTCGCCTGATGAACGCGCGGAAATCAATAACTTGCGCAAGGTCAGAAACGCCCTTGTGCATGAGTTGGATGTGCACGTATCCGACAAACAGTGCAAGCTCATAGCCGGCATCTACGGCGAGTTAAAAGATAGGTACTCCGCTTACCTTGAAAGGACTGCGTAACGCAGGGTAGGGGCGCCAACGTGTGCGGACAGCTTGCCCCTTCCGCCACAATCCCCGTAAATGGGAGGAACTGCAACCGCTTAGGCAGAATTTCTGTATTTAAGGAGACCCGCTATGGATTTCAAGACCCTTTCGGAGGCGCGCTACTCCCTGCGCCGCTACAGCGACGCGCCCGTAGAGCCCGCCAAACTCGAACTCGTCCTCAAGGCCGCGCAGAGCGCCCCCACGGCGCACAATTTCCAGCCGCAGAGAATCTTTGTGCTGGAAAGCAAGGAGGCGCTGGAAAAAGTCGACGCCTGCACGGCGTCGCACTTTCACCCGCCTGTCATGCTCGTGGTGGCCTACGACCCGGCGGTGTCGTGGAAGCGGGAGTACGACGGCAAGGACCACGGCGAGATTGACGCCGCAATCGCCGCCACGCAGATGATGTTACAGGCCGCCGAACTCGGCCTCGGCACGACCTATATCGGCATGTTCCAGCCCGACAAGCTCCTCGAAGCCTTCCCGGAGATGGCCGGAACCGTCCCGATTGCGTTGCTGTCCCTCGGCTACCCCGCCGACAACGCCCACCCCTCACAGCTCCACCATAACCGCAAACCGCTTCCGGAGTTCGTGAAGCATATCTAACAGCAAAGAGACGGTTTCCGCCCGGAAGCCGTCTCTTTTGTCAGCGTATGCGGCACCGTGTCAACGGGGAGGCTGAAACCGCCCCGCGATAGCTCACAGGTTCTTGAACAGCCGCCGCAAACGGAGTTGGAGTTCCTGCGGCACAAAGCCGAAATTCGCCATTTCCAGCACCTGCCGTATCATCTTCGGTGGGAGGCGCTTCAGCTCCGCGTCCGACATGTTCATCAGGTCGTCGACCGCCTCCGCCAGCGCCGCCTCGATGTCGATTTCCTCCCCGTCCCCGTCGTCCTCGTCCTCGTCGTCCCACGGCGCGCCGCCCGTCTTGCGCAACATGCCTAATACCTGTTCGCGCGCGTTGTCAAGCCCCGGCAGATTCTCCTCCACGCTGAACAGTATGTGACCCTCTATGCAGAGGTTCGACAACAGCGCCCGCGTCTGCCCGTTGCGCGCCCGGATGGCCCGCGGACACTCGCCGCTGTCCACCAGGGCGCGGAGGAACTCGTCGCGCAGAGATTCCGGGCGCGTGTCGTAGTCGGTGACGGCGTTCGTCGCCAGCATTTGCCCGGTTTTCGCGTCGGCGCAGAGTACCAGCGCGGGGAAGTACGGGGCCTCCTCGGCGTCGGCCTGTCCTTCGAGCAGTCCCGGCAAGCGAATCAGTTCGCAGTCGTAGACGCCCCGCTTGCGTAATTTCAGCAGTTCGTCGACCTGTCCGGCCTCCAGCGGCGACGGCTCCGGGAACTCCTCCTCCCACTCCGGCGGCACCGGCGTCGTACTCAGCGCGTAGCCGGTATCCAGCGGCGTCAGGAGCGGCAGTCTCTGCGTCTCCTCGTCCACCGGGTACAGCCCGATGTCGTCCTTGGACTTCTGCTCCAGAATCTCCGACAGCGCCACCCCCGCGCGCAAGGCCTCCGTCATGCGCCGCTCGTCCTGCGGGGCCTCCAGACGCCACGGCACCCGGTAGCGCGCCGACTTCGTGAAGTTGGGCCACGCGTGCGCGCCCCGCATGGGGATTCTGTGCGTATGCGTGTAGTCCCGCACCTCCGACACCTCCTCCTCGCTCAAATCGTGCCGGCTCTCGAACGCGCACTGCAAGTACGACTGACGGAACATCCAGTTCATATCGGGTTCGTCGTCCCCGTCCTCGTCGTCGTCCCGGAAGGCCAGTTCGCGGAAACTCTGGAATCCCTCCTGCCCGACGTACACCGCCAGCGCGATGTGTTCCCCGGCAAGTCCCATGACGCAACAGTAACCGATTTCCCCGTCCGTAAAACGAACCGCGAACAGCTCGCTGTCAAACATCTGCTTCCATAACTTCGTCTTCCTGTAGTCGAATGCCGCCTCGTACAGCTCATCCGTAAACATAGACTGTCCCCCTTTGTAAGTCGCTGGGAGGAGTATACCATAAAAACGCGCGCTAGTCTACTGCCCGCGCGAAAGAAGTCACGCCCGGGGCGGGTTTCCCATAGCATGGTACGGGAGGCGTATTGTGCATGAAGAAAACATTTGGGGTCGCGGGCGGCGGGGAGAGGGCCGCCGAACTCGTCCGGCTGTTGGAGGCGGACGGACAGAGCGTCTACGGCGCGGAAGCGGCGCTCGGCGCGGATGTCGTCGTACTGCCCGTGCCGCTCGTCGACGCCGACGGGCGAATCGCCGGGCTGTCAATAGAGGAAGCGCTGTCGCGTTTCCGGGCCGGACAGCGCCTGTTCGCCGGACTGGTGCCCGACGAAATCGCCGCGGAGGCGCGGCGGCGCGGCCTCTCCCTCACGGACTACATGGAATACGAACCGCTGGCGATTGCCAACGCCGCCGCCACCGCCGACGCCGCAATCTGTCTGACGCTGACGCATACCCGGGAGGGCGTGTCGGGTAAACACTGTCTGGTACTGGGTTTCGGGCGTATCGGGAAACTGCTGTGTCAGCGTTTGCGCGGAATGGGCGCGGAAGTCACGGCGGCGGCGCGGAATCCGGACGACCGCGCATGGATACGCGCCCTCGGTATGCGGGCCGTCGACGCGTCGCGCCTCGCGGGCGAACTCCGCCCCTTCCCGATTGTCTACAATACGATTCCCGCGCCGGTACTCGATTCCGGATTGCTCCGCGAACTCCCGCCCGACTGCTTCCTGATGGACCTCGCGTCCAAACCTTGCACGGCGTCGCCGATACCGCCGGGGGTGGCGTACCTGTGGGCGCGGGGGCTCCCGGGACGGCTAGTCCCGCGCGGCGCGGCGGCGATTCTCCGGGATACGGTGTACGAACTTCTCAGGGAATTGAGGTGACTTCCTGCATGAGACAGGAAAGAATCGGATTCGCGCTTTGCGGCTCCTTCTGTACCCACGAGGCCGTACTACGCGCCCTACAGACGCTGACGGAAATCTATGAGACGGTGATACCCATCGTATCCGAAATCAGCGCGGCGTCGGACACGCGTTTCGGCGACGCCGCCGACTTTCTCGCACGTATCCGGGCGCTGACCGGGCGCGAACCGCTCCGCACGATTCCGGACGTGGAACCCGTCGGGCCGAAAAAGCTCCTGGACGCGCTGGTTATCGCGCCCGCGACGGGCAACACGATTGCCAAACTTGCCCACGGCGTCACGGACAGCGCCGTGACGATGGCCGCGAAGGCGCATTTGCGCAACGACAGGCCCGTAATTATTGCGGTATCGAGTAACGACGGGCTGTCCGCCGGGGCGAAGAACATCGGGGAATTACTTGTACGGAAGAATTACTACTTTGTCCCGTTCGGACAGGACAACGCCAGCGCAAAGCCCACGTCGCTGGTCGCGGACTTCTCGCGCCTGCCCGAGACTTTGGACGCCGCCCTCCGTGGCCGACAGATTCAGCCGCTTTTGCTGGGCGCATAGGAAAAACCCTCCCCGTATCGCGGCGGAGGGCTTTCGTTTTATCCCTGCGCGGCGGGGAGGAAAAACTTGTCAGGCTCGTGAAAATCGCGGCGGAGGGATTTCCGTTTTGTACGCCGTCATATCGTTCGTTGTGCCGTTTGGCTTCCCGTTTCGCCTGGGAATCGCACTGTAAAGGCGGCTCCGTTGTCGTTCTCCGCCGTGACGGTGCCCCGGTAGATGTCGGCGACGGACTTCACGATGGACAATCCGATACCGTGTTTGCCGCCCGCGCCCTTGTAGAAGCGCTCAAAAATACGCGGCAAGTCGCCGGGGGCGATTCCGGGGCCGTCGTCGGCAATCCGCACGACGACGCCGGAGGCGTCAGCGTGACAGGAAAGCCGGATTTCCGAGGCGGCGTAGCGGATGGCGTTCGAGAGCAGATTCCCGAAAAGCTGTCGGGCGTCGCGCTCGCGGATGGCGAATAGCACGGGGGCGGCGTCGAAGTCGAACGCGAACGACAGCCCCCGGCGTTCAGCCTCGGCGCGCTGTTCCGATACGCACAGCGACAGCGTGTCGCGCAAGTCGACGGCCTGCGCCTCCTCTTCCGGTGCCGCCTTGCCCAGTCGCGACAGGTACAGCAAATCCTCTACGAATCCGCCCAGCCTGTCCGCCTCCGCAAGGATGATTTTCCCCGAAACTTCCGGGTTCATGATGCCGTAGACTATCCCCTCGGCGTTGCCCCGGATGGATGTCAGCGGGGTACGCAACTCGTGGGAGACGTTCTGAAAGAAAGTTTCCTGTTTGCGGTTGGCCTTCTGGAGTTCCTCGGCCATACGGTTCATGGCCTCCGCAAGTCGGCTGAATTCTTCGTCGTGGAAGCGGAACGCGCGCCGCTGGAAGTCGCCGCGCCCGATTTCCCCGGCGAACGCCGACAAATCCTGTATGGGTTCGGCGAACGAGCGCGCAATCCAGCGGCTGAGGAGTACCGACAGCGCCCACGCCGACAGAATCACGCCCAGCAACACGACATTGACTGTGCGGGTAAAGGCCTGTATGGCGGTCACGTCGACGTAGCAGACGACGTAGGCGTCGGCCTGCACGGGGTCGCGGGCGACGGAGACGATATAGGTACCGCTGTCTAAGTCGACGGTCTTTTTGCGAACCGTGTCGCTGAGGGTATGCCCGGAGGCGAAGTAGGCCGACAACTCCTCGCCGGTTTCCATATCGCCGTTGAGGGCGTCGCGGACACCGCAGGCCCCGTCGAGTACGACGGCGCTGCCCCGGACGCCCGTCAATCTGTCCTGCCCGCCGTCGAACTTGCGCCCCCTGCCGTTCGGGGGTTTCCGGATACCCCCGCCGCGTCGCTCCGTGACTACCCCGTTTAGGATGGAATCCAACTGTTCCGAGGCCCGGCTGTGTACGTAGCCCCGGATGAACAGGTTGAACGTCACCGCCACGGAAAGCAGTATCAGCGACGTAAGCACAATCAGCGTCAGCAGAATGCGGGTACGGATGGGCCAGCGCCGCGCGGTCACGGTTTGCCCCCGTCGGCGGTAAGGCGGAACCCGTAGCCCCAGACGGCCTCTATCGCCACGCCGCAACCGTCCAGCTTCTGCCGGAGACGGCGGACGGTATCGTCTGTGGCGCGGGTTTCGACGGCGGTACCAAAGCCCCAGACTTGGTTTAGCAGTTCCTCCCGGGATACCGCCTGTTCGGCGTGTAACATGAGGTACTTTAGCAATTCGTACTCCGTGGGCGTCAGCGACAGCGGGACGCGCCCCCGGAGAATATGCCGCGCGGGTTCGTCGAGTGTCAGGCCGCCCGCGGTCACGGCGACGGGCGCGGCTCGTTTCTGGCTCTCGAAGTCGATACGCCGGAAAATCGCGCGTACGCGCATGACCAGCGACATCGCCGAAAAGGGCTTTGTAATGTAGTCGTCACTGCCGAGGCCGAGGCCCATGGCGTAGTCGGTTTCGGAATCGCGCGCCGTGAGCATGATAATCGGTACCGTACTCGTCTTGCGCAGTTCGGTGCAGACTTCAAAGCCGCTGGAACCTGGCATCATCACGTCGAGTATGACCAAATCGCACTCGCGTTCCAGGAAACGTTGCAGTAAAAGGTCGCCCGTGGGGAAATCCTCTACTTCAAAGCCGTCGCTCTCCAGGAATGTCTTGATAATTTGCCGGATGTTTCCGTCGTCGTCGGCGACGTAGATTCTTTTCGCCCCGTCCATACGCGTCCCCCCGTTCGTTTTGGCCATTATACCAAGCCGCCGCCCGTCAGGCAATACGCAAATCTGCCGCAGTATCAAAAAGCCTCCCCCGTCAGGTGGGGGAGGCTGTATCGCGGCGTCACTTCGTGACAAGAAGCTGATTTTCGTCCAGTACAAGTTTGGCGGTGTCGCCCTCGTGCAAGGTGCCGTCAAGCATACGCTCCGCGACGGCGTCCTCGACCTTGTTCTGAATCGCGCGGCGG
The DNA here is from genome assembly GCA_946183175.1 of uncultured Oscillibacter sp. Lineage (GTDB taxonomy): Bacteria > Bacillota > Clostridia > Oscillospirales > Oscillospiraceae > Oscillibacter. The sequence goes on along the minus strand of CAMHBH010000049.1, from coordinate 5,527 downwards.
AGCGGGCGCGCGCCGTACTTGCTGTCGAACCCCTCTTTTGCGAGTTCGGCGACGGCCTCGTCGGTGGCCTCCAACTGGATTCCCATGGCGCTCATGCGCTCGGACACCGTGCGGAGCATGCGCCGCGCGACTTCCTGAATGTCGGCCTGCGTCAGCGCGCGGAATACGATGATGTCGTCGATACGGTTCAGGAACTCCGGGCGGAACGTCCGCCGCAACTCGTCCATGACGGTTTCCTTGGCCCTCTGGAAGGCGCTCTCGTCGTCCTGCTGGGCGTCGTTGCTTTCGTGACTGAATCCGAGTTTCGTCCCGGCGGCGGTCAGACTGCGCGCCCCGATATTGCTCGTCATGACGATGATGGTATTCTTGAAATCGACGGTGCGGCCCTGCGAATCGGTCACGCGCCCGTCGTCGAGGATTTGCAACAGGATATTCCACACGTCCTCGTGGGCCTTCTCGATTTCGTCGAACAGCACGACGGAGTAGGGCTTGCGGCGTACTTTCTCGGTGAGCTGTCCGCCCTCCTCGTGCCCGACGTAGCCCGGAGGCGAACCAATCAGGCGCGACACGGTGTGGCGCTCCATATACTCGGACATATCAATCCGAATCATGGCGCTTTCGTCGCCGAACATGACTTCCGCGAGGGACTTGCACAGTTCGGTTTTGCCGACGCCCGTCGGGCCAAGGAACAGGAAGGAACCAGTCGGGCGGCGGGGGTCTTTGAGGCCTACGCGCCCGCGCCGTATCGCCCGCGCGACGGCCTTTACAGCTTCATCCTGTCCGACGACCCGCTTGTGCAGGGTTTCCTCCATGTGCAAGAGGCGTTCGCCCTCGTCCTCGGTCAGGCGCGTGACGGGAATCCCAGTCCAGCCGGATACGACTTCCGCGATATCCTCGGCGGTTACGTCGCGGTGCGTGCGGGCATTCTTACGGCGGCGGTCGCGTTCAAGTTCGACCTGCTCCTGATAGTTCTTCTCGATGTCGCGCAACTGCGCGGCGGTCTCGTAGTCCTGCCGGGAAATGGCGGCGTCCTTGTCGCGGGAGAGCGCCGAAATCTTCTCTTCCAGGCTTTTGAGCTCCTCCGACGGTTCTTCTTCCTCCATGCGTACCCGGGAGGCGGCTTCGTCCATGAGGTCAATGGCCTTATCCGGTAAGAAGCGGTCGTTGATATAGCGCGTCGACAGCGTGACGGCGGCCTCTAAGGCCTCGTCGGTGATATGGAGTTTATGGTGCTGTTCGTAGCGCTCCCGGAGGCCCTTCAAGATAATGAGACTGTCTTCCTGCGACGGTTCGCCGACCTGTACGGGCTGGAAACGGCGCTCCAAGGCGGCGTCCTTCTCGATATAGCGGCGGTATTCGTTCAGCGTCGTGGCGCCGATGACGCGGATTTCGCCGCGCCCGAGGGCGGGCTTGATGATATTCGCGGCGTCGACCGCGCCCTCCGCCGAACCCGCGCCGACTATCGTATGCAGTTCGTCGATGAACAGAATCACGTCGCCGGACTTCTTGACTTCCTCCAGCGTCTTCTTGATTCTCTCCTCGAACTCCCCGCGGTACTTCGTCCCGGCGACCATCCCCGACAGGTCAAGCGACAAAATCCGCTTGTCGAGCAGTTCTTCGGGCACGTCGCCCAGCGCGATTTTCGACGCGAGGCCCTCCGCGATAGCCGTCTTGCCTACGCCCGGTTCGCCAATCAGGCACGGGTTGTTCTTCGTGCGCCGCGACAGGATTTGTATTACGCGCTGTATCTCGTTGTCGCGCCCGATGACCGGGTCTAAACGGCGGTTCCGGGCGTCGGCGGTCAGGTCGCGCGTGAACTCCTGCAACGTCTTGCCGGAGGCGCCGCCGTCCTCGCGCCCGCTGCCCGGACGGAATCGCCCTGCCTGCGCTTTCGGCGCGTTGTTGACTTTGTTCCGCAAGGCCTCAAAGAGATTCCTTGTATTGACGCCCGCCGTACGGAGTACGCGCACGGCCATGTTGTTCCCCTCGCGGAGAAGGCCGGACAGCAGGTGTTCGGTGCCGATTTGCACGGTACCGCCGCGCCGGGCGTCCTCGTTCGCGATTTGTATGGCGTGCTGGGCGCGCGGCGACCATCCTTGTAAGGGATTCGCCCCGGAGAGGCCAGTACCAACGATTTTCTTTACGATGTCTTCGAGCATGTCGTCGGTCAGGCCGCTTTCTGTCAGCACTTCATGGGCGATACCCTGATTTGTCCGAATCAGGCCTATTAAAAGGTGTTCGGTGCCGACGTAGCCGTGACCGAGTTCCGACGCCGCCTCCTGCGATAACTCCATCGCCCGTTCCGCGTCGGCGGTGAATTGGATTTCGTTCATAACTCAACCTTCCTTTCTGTGAGGCTCCGGCCCCGGCCCGGATAGAACCGGGGCACGGCGTCGGATTACTGCTGTTGTTCGTTCGTGTCCGGGGCGGCGTCCGCCTGTTCCAGACGCCGGATTTCGTCGCGGATTTCCGCCGCGCGCTCAAAATTCTCCTCCTGTACGGCGCGGTTCATTTCGAGTTTCAGGGCGTTGAGCCGCCGCAACTGGTCGTAGTGGTTCTGTTCGGCCTCCTGTACGGGCTGGGCCTCGGGCTGTTTGGCCTCGGGGGCGGGGGCCGCCGTCAGGGCGGGGATGTCGGAGAAGAAGTCGTCGAACGGGCTTTCCAGCATCCGCCCCATGAGGGACGACATGGGCGTAGAGAATCCATCGAGCAGACTTCCGCCGAAGAAGCTGTTGCCGAAGAAGTCGTCGGAGAAGAAATCGCGCATGAGGGAGCGGTTGTGGGCCGCGACGCGTTTCGTATAGCCGAGCTTTTCGGCGCAGTCGGCGCAGAGGTGCTTTTCGTCGACCTGGCCGTTGATGTTGCTCCGGTACACGAAGGTGACTTCATTTTTTCCACAATGTTCGCATTTCATAACTGAAAGCCTCCTTAAAAATCCATGTTTTTAGTTTCCGCGAATGCCGGGGGACTAGACCTGTAAAATAAGGGTATTTTTGAGGATGTCGGCCCGAACCTGGTCGCGGAGTTCCTTGGGCACGGCGGCGAGGGACTTGTCGCCGACGGCGGAGAGTAACGTTTTTGCGGTACGCTCGTCGAGGGCGTCGGCGTGGAGCAGATTCCCGAGAATCGCCCGGGCCGAGGGGAAGTCGAGTTCGTCGCCAATACTGTTGATGACGTGCATTAAAAGGGTCTCGTGGTCGACGCGCACGCGGGTAATGCGGATGTAGCCGTTGCCGCCGCGCCGGCTTTCTACGATGTAGCCGCGCTCCGGGGAAAAGCGGGTGGAAACCACGTAGTTAATCTGGCTGGGCACGCACTTGAAGCGCTGTGCCAAATCGCTCCGCTGGATTTCCAGCACGCCGTTTTCGGTCTCGTCGAGGGAGCCTTGCAGGAACGCGGCAATCAAATCTGTGATTCCCACGGAATCACCGCCTTTCGTTCTCCTTGACTTTCACTATCTTTGACCTTCTTTCTGTGGGCTATTATAGCACGCCCTCCGGATTTGTCAAGGGTTTTTTGAAAAATATTTTTGACTTTTTTTGACCTTTCGCGTTTCCCACGCGCGGCGGAGGCACCAACGCAACTTTGCCAACGATGGTTACACTTGACGCCCGCCCAAAATCTTTCTTGCAATCCGCCCCCGGACATGATAGGATATGGAAAATCTACCGGGAATGGCGGGATTGCACTATGAGACTACGGGCCGTGATTTTTGACCTCGACAACACGCTTTACGACTACGACGCGGCCCACGAGACCGCGTTCCGGACGCTGTGCGGCTACGCGGAGACGATACTAGGGCTGTCACAGGCCGACTTCCGCGCCGTCTACGACGGCGTAATGAACGAACAGATTGCCCGGACGGGCGGCGAGTACGCCGCGATTCACAACCGCATGATTCGCTTTCAAATGATTCTCGAACGCCTCGGAAAGCCGATTCTCTACGCGCCGGAGATGTCCGACCTGTACTGGACGGTGTTCCTTGCGGCGTGTACCCCCGTCGCGGGCGTCCGGGAGACGCTGGAAACTCTGCGGGCGTCGTACCGCGTGGGCGTGGGCACGAATATGACCGCCGACTACCAGTTCCGCAAACTCCAAAAGCTCGGCCTGCTGTCCGTGATAGACTTCATGGTATCCAGCGAGGAAGTCGGGGCGGAGAAGCCGGAGCGGCGGCTGTTCGAGGCCTGCGCGGCCAAGGCGGGCTGTACGCCGGAGGAGTGCGTGTTCGTGGGCGACAGCGTGGCGCACGACGTGCGCGGCGCGGAAAACGCCGGTATGCGCGCGGTATTACTCTCGTCGAATCCCGCGCCGGAGGGCGTGACACGTATCGCGAGTGTCGCAGAACTCCCCGGACTACTGCGCGCGATGGGAGGCGGGGCCGGATGAAGCAGGACCGACAGACCGTCGACGCCCGGCGCGAAAGCATTCTCTCGGTCGTCCGGGAGCGGCAGAAAATCACGGTGGAGGAACTGTCGGCGCGGTTCGGGGTGTCGCTCATGACGATACGCCGCGACCTGCGCGCCCTCGAAAACGCCGGGAAATTAGGCCGTTTCCACGGCGGGGCGCGGGCGGGCGCGCGGGGTATGCGCGACACCGTGTCGCTGTATCGGCAAATGATTAGCCGCCGCGCCGCCGCGCTCATACAGCCCGGCGAACGCGTCTTCATCAACGGGAGCGCCACCGCCCTGGACGCCCTCGAATACGTGGAGGCCGCCCCGGTGTACGTGTTCACGAACAACGGTTTAGCCGTCGGGCGGCAGTTCCCGCCGGGGGTCGACGTTACCCTGTCGGGCGGCAGTCTGCGCGCGGCGGGACATATCATGACAGGCGACTGTACCATGAGGAACCTGCTGACCATGCGCGCCGACAAGGCCCTTATCGGCTGTTCGGGGATTTCGCCCAACGGGGAAATCCTCTGCGACATCCCCACCGAGCTGGGCGTCAACGAGACCATGATTGGACACGCCGACCGCTACTATATCCTCGTCGACCATACGAAAGTCGGGCGCGCCGGGACGTACGCGAGTTTCTCACTGGAAACCGCGGGCTGTATCATCACCGACGAGAACGCCCCGCCGGAAGTCCTCGAACGCCTGCGCATGCTCAATATGGAGATTATCCAGGTAGGCCGGAAGGACTTTCCGGACTTGATAAACGAATAAAGAACGGCGGCCTGTCCGAAAAGGACGGGCCGCCTGATTGTTATTCTTTGCCGTCGATAACCTTCTGCATGTCGTCCCACAGCCCGTCGAGGCACTCAATGGCCTGGACATAGAGACGGTACTTCTTATCGTAAATGTCGGCGCGCCCGGCGTCGGGGTAAATCGTGCGCGAGAAGGACGCCATATGCTCCGTGGCCTCCTCCAGCGACGCGTACTCCCCCGTGGCCGCCGCCGTCGCGAGGATGTTCATCGCCGTTCCGACCAGTGTCTGGTCTGCTTTAAAATGGATACTCGCCACGCCTAACAGAAGCGTATAGCAAAGTCCCGAAATGGCCGACACCACGATGGCCGCAAGGACAATGACA
>CAMHBH010000048.1 GCA_946183175.1 uncultured Oscillibacter sp. | reverse complement strand
AGCGTCGACACCAACACGCTGTTGTATCAGGTACCGGGCGGCATGCTCTCGAACCTGATTTCGCAGTTGAAGCAGTTGGGCCACGAGGACAAATACTACGACGTGTTGCAGGAAGTGCCGCGCGTGCGTAAAGATTGCGGCTACCCGCCCCTCGTGACGCCTACCAGTCAGATTGTCGGCACGCAGGCCGTCATGAACGTCGTCATGGGCGAGCGCTACAAGACCTTCACCAAGGAAACCAAGGCCATGTTGCGCGGCGAGTACGGCAAACTCCCCGGCCCCGTCGACGAAGCTGTACTCGAAAAGGCCGGGATTACGCCCGACCAGAGAATCGAATGCCGTCCGGCTGACCTTCTCGCGCCCGAACTCGACAAGTACCGCGAGGAGTACAAAGACCTCGCCAAGAGCGACGAGGACGTACTGTCGCTGGCGCTGTTCCCGCAGGTGGCCCCGAATTTCCTCAAGTGGCGCGACGCGCCCCCGGCCCCGGCTCCCGTTGTGGAGGAAAAGAAGAAACCCGAACGCGACCCGAACGCAGTACGCGAACTCTACGTCGAAATGAACTTCTGATTTCCAGCCTCCCCCGCCGCACGGGGGAGACTTTTTGCCTTGCGCGGGAATTTCTGAAATTCGCGGGGTTGTCGTTGCAATCGGGGAAAGTATCTGCTATAATGTCGGGGACGACGGAAATCAAACAAAAATGGTAATTTTTGCTCATACATAAGGAGTACCCTACAATGTCGAACAGATACCCGAAAACGTTGCCGCTGTTACTGCTGGCCGCGTTACTGATAATACTGGCCTGCTGTTCCGGCCCGACCCCGACCGGGAATCCGGAAGCGCCCGCGCCCGTCGCGTCCGGCGATAGCGAATCCGCCACGCCCGACGATATGGAATCGCCCCCCGACGGTACCGAACCGACGCCCGCCGCCGCCGCGCAAGCCGTCCTCATGCCCGACCCGGTGTCCGTCGTCAGCGAGGAGGCCGAAAACTTTCCCGTGTTCGGCTCCGAATTCACAAGGGGCCAAATCGCCGCCATTACCGTACTCTCCGACCCCTCCCAGGCCCCCGAGGACGCGTGGGACGTGTCCGAAACCGGAGACCGCTCCGTGATGGCCTGGACGCTCAAAACCCGCCCGCCGTTCGACCTGTACCTCGCCGCCGAGGGCGGAATCGCCGCGCCCCCGAACTGCTCCGGCATGTTCTGCGGCTACTCCAACCTCCAAAGCATCCGCTTCGAGGCCCCCTTCGACACCTCCCGCGCCGTCAATATGAGCAGTCTGTTCGATTCCTGCGCGAACCTCACGGAACTGGATGTCAGCGGCTTCGACACGTCGAATGTCACCGATATGCAGTCGATGTTCCGCAACTGCGGCGCGCTGGAAACGCTGGATGTCAGCGGCTTCGACACCGCCGATGTCACCGACATGCGCTCGATGTTCCGGAACTGCGGCAAGCTGAAGGCGCTGGATATCAGCGGCTTCGACATGTCGAACGTCACCGACATTCGCTGGATGTTCGCCGGGTGTACGGGCCTGAAACGCTTTGCGCCGAACGACTTCGACTTCTCCAAGGTCGAACTCCGCGACGACTACATGAAGAATGTCCCGATATGCTTCTCCGCCACGCCGCTGGCCGGGACGCCCGGTTTCGACGACGCGCGCAACTATCCCGCGCTGTTCGACGGGAACCCCGAAACAAAGTGGTGTCTGATTCTGAATAACGTCGCCTATGTCGAATGGAAGATGAGCGGCCCGGGGAGCGTGGCGCATTTGTCGCTGACTTCCGCCGACAACCACGACGAGTACCCCGGACGGAACCCGGGTTCGTGGCGTCTGCTGGGCACCGACCGCGAACACCGTCAGGACGGCGTCTGGACGGTACTAGGCGAGATGTCGCCGTCGGGCTTCGAGGAGCACGACGACCGGAATTTCCTCACGCATACGACGACTTTCAGCGGAGAGGCCCCCGCCTTCGAGTATTACCGCCTGGAAATCCTCTCCACCACCGGGGCCAAAATCTTACAGCTCTCCGAAATTAACATGGATTACCAGTAAACGAACCGCGTCCCGACGCAACCGGGACGCGGTTTTCACGACTTGCCCAAAAAGACGTTGATTTCGCGCTGGGCCGCCGTCAGGCCGTCCCCGCGCGTGATGTCCAGCGCCATTTCGTCCGCGACGGCGTTTTCGGCCATCATCAAGGCCTGTTCGTAGCCGTCGAATCGCGGCGCGGAGACTGCCGTGCTCATAATTTTGTCAATGGCTTCCAGTCCGAGACGGTCACTGTCGGGGGCGTCGGCCTGTACGGCCCGCAGGGGCGATATCCCGCTCGAATCGGCGTACAACTCCCGCTGTACTTCCTCGTCCAGCGAGAGTAACTTGCAGAGTTTCCACGCGAGGGCCTCGTGCCGCGTCCGCGCGCTGATTCCGAGTAACATCGTATGCAGTTCGGACACGTTGTCGCCGTGCGGCCCCGCCGGCATGGAGATACCGTCCCACTGGAAACCGGAATACTTCTTGACCCGCCACGGGTACGGCTGGTAGGCCCGGTATTCCGAAAACAGGAAGGGCCGGAAGGCCACGTTGCCGAGGTCGAAGTCGCGCGCCGTGACCTGATAGCCGCCGTTGAGGTCGCGCAGGCTCTTGACGAACTGTATCGCGCTCCGGATTTTCTCGTCCGACAGGTAACAGGCCGTCCCGTCCTCCGAAAACAGCGAAGTACCGTTCGAGTAGAGCGCGTGCAGCCAGGTATAGTCGTACGCGCCGAACTGCCGCGCTTCCACGTTCGTGACGCGCCGGCAGATGTCGTAGAAGTCGTTCCATGTCCAGTCGTTGCGGGGCATGGGGATTCCGTTCCGCTCCAACAGGGTTTTGTTGACAAACATAATTGTCGGTACGCTCTCGTGCGGGAGCGCGTACTGCCCGCCCTCAAAAGTCCCGGAACGCAGGCTCGGCTCATAGTACAGCGACGCGTCGAAAGCGGCGTCCGCGTCCATGAAGGCGTCGAGTTTGGCCAGCGCGCCGCAAGTCACCAGTAAGTTGAAGTCCTCCGGGAGTACGAAATACAAGTCCGGCTCCGTGCCGCTGAGTATCTGTTCGGAAAGCCATTCGCTGTAGGAATCGGTCGTAATCCCGCTGACGTACTCCACCTTTACGCGCTCGTGGGTACTCTCAAAGCGCCGGATTGCGTTGTCGAGTATCTGGTAGCAGTCGCCGTTGGGCGTCTGCCAGTAGCTTCCGGAGTAGACGCCAATCCGGATAGTCACGCCGCCCCGGCGCGACAGCCCGACGAATACGGCACAGAGTAGCGCCGCCGCCAGCGCCGCCCCGGCCCATATCCGCCTCATGTCCGCGACACCCCGCTGTTGACGGCCCCCGTCTGCACGGCCCATATGGCAAGCTGTGTCCGGTCGCGCAGGTTCAGCTTGGAGAGTACGACGCTAATCGTATTCCGCACCGTGCCCTCGGAAAGACACAATTCCCGCGCAATCTCCTTATTCGACAGCCCGCGCCCCACCGCACGAATAATTTCCCACTCGTTTTTCCGGATTTCCTTGGCCGTCTCCTCGTCGACGTTGATTCTGACCGTACTTTTCGCCATCTGCGAAAACAGCCGGATTGCCTTGCTCGCAATGTCGGGGTTAATCATCGCGCCGCCGTTGTAGGCGATTTGTATCGCCTTGGAGAGTTCCGAAAGGCTGCTCCCCTTCAACAGATACCCGCTCGCGCCGTGTTTCAGCGCCCCGAATACGTAGTCGTCGTCGTCGAACGTGGTCAGGACAATGACCTTGATGTTCGGGAAGCGCTCCTTCATTAAACGCGTACCCTCCACGCCGTCCATGCCCGGCATGCGGATGTCCATCAGCACCACGTCGGGACACTCCCGCGCCGCGCTCTTGAGCGCCTCCGCGACGCCCGGCACCGCGTCCGTCACCTCGATTTCCGGGTTGACCCCCAGCACGACTTTCAGGCTCTCCCGGAAAAGTTCCTGGTCGTCCACAATCAACGCCTTAATCATCTTATTTCCCCTCTCTCCCGCGCACAGGCAGACTTGCTATCAAATAAAATCCGCGCTGTTCGTCGTCCGAATCGTCGTTTCTGTTGCCGTAGGCCAGAGAACCGCCGAGTAATCCCAAGCGTTCCTCCATGTGGCGCAGTCCGAAGCCCTCCTCCAGTTCCGCACAGCCTAAACCGTTGTCGCGTATGCGTACCGTCAGCAGGTTCCCCTCCCGCGTGATTTGAATCTCGATTTCCGTCGCGTGCCCGTGGCGGACGGAGTTCGTCATGCCCTCCTGGATTATCCGGTAAAGCGTGTTCTCCTCGTCCCCGGCGAAGTCCAGACCGCCCGCGTCCTGCTGATAGTCGATGTCGACGGAAGTCGTCAGGTGGAAATTGGTTATCAATTCTTCCAGCGCCTTTTCCAATGAGCGCTTTTCCAGCGCGTCCGGGCGGAGCGCCTTAATCGACCGCCGCACGTCCTCCAACCCCTCTTGCGCCGTCTTGTGTACTATCTCGATACGCCGCTTGGCCTCCTCGGGCGCGGCGTCGAAAATCGCGCTGACCGCCTCCGTGCCCATGACGATTCCCGTCAGCGTGTGCCCTAATGTGTCGTGGATTTCCCGCGCAAGTCGGTTGCGCTCCCGGGTCTCCGTGAGGTGTTCCAGCTCGACCGCGTTCTTGCGCAGGCGCTGGTTCGCCTCTTTGAGTTGCAGGTTCAGGCGGCTGATACGCGCGTTTTCCTCCCGCTGACTGGTGAACAACAGAATCATGTCGTACACGAACAGGAGCACGTTCCACGATACCAGTACGCTTTCGATACCCGCGAGGTAGCCGCGTACGGAAGGGCTGTAGTAGTTGAGGTAGGCACCGAACGGAATCCGGGCAACGAATACGGAGGCGATTTCGTAGCGCCCGAGCGCGAACAACAGCGACAGCGGAATCATGAGCCCCAGCCGCACGCGCGGGTTTTGAATGTAGTGCGTCAAGTCCGAGAGCACCAGAAGCGCGACGCCGGTGTAATAGAAGTTCAGAGAGGCGACGGTCGCGAAGCACAGCGCAATCTCCGACACGCAGATAAAGCCGCTCAGATACTTTCCGCCCAGTCGCCCCCGGTACTTTGCGAAGCTGACGAGCGTCAGGAAGCCGTAGGAAATCAGGGAGCGCGTCGGCATAACCCACGGCTTGTCGGGCACCTGCCGGACGGTAGAGAGAAAGTCGTAGGCCGTGAACGAGCGGCAAATCCGCGCCGTCGTCGCGAAGACCACGACGGCGTAAAAGAGCACTACGGACAGGTTCATCACGAACATGAGCGCCGTCAAATACGGGATTTCCTCGCGCCGTCTCATCACTGCCACCCCGTGATTCCGTATTCCTCGACGTTCTCCGCCGTCAGGAGTTCCACCGGAACAATGACTTCCCGCTGTTCGCACTTGCCTTCCAGAACAAGGTACGCCTGCCGCACGGCCTCTTTCGCGATTTGGTACGGGAACTGCGCACAGGTCGCGGTCATGAGTCCGTCCCGGACTAACGCCTTGGCCTCCGGGGAGCCGTCCACGCCGTAGACAAGGAAGCGTCCCGACAGTCCGGCGCCCTCGATGGCCGCCATAGCCCCGAACGCGCTCGGGTCGTTGAGCGCCATGACGGTATCGGCGTCGGGGCAGCGCTCCAGCAGAGCCTCCATTACGGGCATTGCGTTCTCGATTTGCCCGTCGGATTCCCCGGAACCCAGCACGACGTAATCCGGGTCGTTCCGTATGGCGTCAAGGAAGCCCCGGATTCTGTCCGAGCCGGAATGCGCCGTGATGTGTTCCAGCAACAGGATTTTCGCCGACTTCCGCGCGGAACGCAGGTGTTCGGCGCACAGTACCCCGGCGCGGTAGTTGTCCGAGAGAATCGAACAGGCGGCGAGTTCGGCGTCGCGCACAGGCGCGTCCACGACGATGACCGGAATCCCCGCTTCCGCCGCAATCCGAAGGCCTTCCTCCGAGGTGTCCCACTCGACGGGCGTCAGGAAAATCGCCCGCGCCCCCGCCGCGATGAGTTCCCGGATTTCCTCGTTCTGCCGCGTCTGATTCATGGCCGCGTCGCGCGTAAGCAGGATGTCGCCGTTCTTCTCGATTTCGGCGCGGAGCTGGATGTCCATTACCTGGTAATAGGGGTTGTTCATCGTCATGTAGGTCGCCCCGAACACGATTCTGTTTTCGGTCTGGTTGGCGGAAACGTCGCGGGGCCAGAAGAACAGCAGGCAGGCCGTCATGAGTAGGGGGAAAATCGCCGTCAGCGTCCCTATGATGAGAACCGCCCGCTTGGAGATACGCTTCACGCTACCACCTCCCAGTATCAAAGCATTCCGATTATACACGCAATGGCGCGAAATGTAAATGAAAAATAACAGGAAACGGGCAGTCCGAAAAAAATCGGCTGACCGTCCCCTCTCAAACAAACCCTGTCGAATTGTAACACGCCCGGACGCGGATGGGAAGTGAAGATTATCACGAAAATACCGTGATAAATGTTACGGATTGCCCGGGATTTCCCGCTTTCCGTACAGGTTCACTAAATTTCAGGGCTTTTTCCTGCGCTGTACCAGTCCATAGAACACGAAACGGTCGGGGTGGTGCCGGGACTGCGTGTGCTCGAAGAGTACGCCGTCGGCGTTGTAGGTCCAGCTCGTCACCACGGCCATACAATTCCGCTCGCCCAGCGCGATGTATTTCCGGTCGAGTTCCGTACACGGCCCGACGGTGTAGCGCCTCTGCGTCGTGACGATGCTCTCGCCCAGTGTGCCCTCCACGTAGGCGTACACGGACGCCTCCGCGATTTCCGGCGTCAGGCCGCGCACCACGTCGCGAAGGAAGTAATTCTCGTCTAAAATCAGCGCCTCGCCGTTGAGGTAGCGCACGCGCCGGAGATGGTATAGCGGACTGCCCTCCGGGAATCCGGTCAGCGCCGACAGGTTTTTGTCGGCGAATACCTCGGCGAAGTAGACGACTTTCGTCGCCAGCGACAGGTGATTCCGCGCGGCGGCCTCCTCCATGCTCTCAATGCCGCTGATGAGAAGCTGTTTCTCGACCGGCAGGCGGCGCAGAATCAGCACGCCCTTCCCGTGGACGCTCTGCACGAAGCCCTCCTCGACCAGGCGCGCCACCGCGCGCCGGACGGTATTCCGCGAACAGTGGAAGCGCTCCGTGAGACGGTGTTCCGACGGAAGGGAGCCTTCGTACTCCCGCGCTTCAATCGAACGGCGGAGCTGTTCGTATATCGCCTCATATTTCGCCGCAGGCATGGCCGCCACCTCCCCGACTGAAACTATATCATATCTGGTGTGCGGCGTCAAGTTACGCGCGAAACAAAGCCTCCCCGTGACTGTGGGGAGGCGGGCGTCAGCCCTCCATGACCTTTACGCACACCTTCCGGGTACGGGGGCCGTCGTACTCCAGAAAGTAGATTCCCTGCCAAGTCCCCAGAATCGGTTTCCCGGCGTCGACGATGAGCGTTTCGGAAAAGCCCATCATGGACGCCTTCAGGTGCGCGGCGGAATTGCCCTCCGCGTGATAGTAGCCGTCCTCCCACGGGACGATTTTGTTGAGTTCCTTCATGAAATCGGTCTGCACGTCGGGGTCGGCGTTCTCGTTGACCGTCACGGCGGCGGTCGTGTGCGGGACGTACACGACGCAAAGCCCGTTCTGTACGCCGCTGTCGGCAATGGCCTTGCGTACCTGCGCCGTGATATCGAGCATTTGCGTATGGGCCGAAGTTCTGACCGTGAACTGAAAAACAGACATTCTCTGACGCTCCTTTCCTTCCCGGGCCTATTCTATCAACCGCGAAGAACGAGCGCAAGTAGATTTTTTGTGCTTTCGTTCGTCAAATCGACGAATCCGCCTTGCAATTCCGTCCGGGCTGTGCTATACTGCGGGCATGGAACACTATGAACTTATCCGCTCCAGCCGGAAAACCCTCGCGCTGGAAATCACCCGCGACGGACGCTTATTAGTCCGGGCCCCCATGCGCGCCGCGAAGCGCGATATTGACGCGTTCGTGTCGGCGCACGAGGCCTGGATTACGAAGCACCTCGCCGAACAGCGTCAACTGCCGCCGGAGCCGTCCGCCGACGAAATACGGGCTATGGCCGAACGCGCGAAAGAAATCATTCCGCCGAAAGTCGCCCACTGGAGCGAAGTCACGGGACTGCGCCCGACTGGAATCACCATCACCGCCGCCCGTACTCGGTACGGTAGCTGTAGCGGAAAAAACCGCCTTTCGTTCTCGTGCTTCCTGGTGAACTACCCCGACGCCGCGATTGATTTAGTGGTCGTGCACGAGCTCTGCCACATCCGGGAGAAGAACCACGGGCCGGGATTCTACGCGCTTCTGTCGCGCTACCTGCCAGACCACAGGGAACGGAAGCGACTGCTCAAGTCCCCGCGCGATACCACCAAAGAAGGAGAGGAACTGTTTTGAAACTGCAATCCCTGCCCGCCCTGCTCGGGGCGAATCCCTACCCCGGACGGGGTATCATCCTCGGACGGAGCGCCGACAACCGCGCGTCGATTGCGGCGTACTTCATCATGGGCCGGAGCGAAAATTCCCGCAACCGCGTTTTCGCCGCCACCAACGACGGAATCCGCACGAAGGCTTTCGACGCCTCCAAGATGAAAGACCCCAGCCTGATTATCTACCACCCCGTGCGCCTGCTCGACGGCAACCTGATTGTCACCAACGGCGACCAGACCGACACCATATGGGAGGCCTTGAAACAAGGTACGTCCTTCCAGGCGGCGCTCGCGGAGCGCTCGTTTGAACAGGACCCGCCGCACTACACGCCGCGTATCTCCGGCCTGCTGTCGGCGAACGGCGGCTTCCAGCTCTCGATTCTCAAGAGCGCCGACGGGCGTCCGGAGTGTTGCTGTCGGTACTTCTACGCGTACCCGACGCCGCCCGCCGGAGAGGGGCGCTTCCTGCACACCTACGCCGGGGACGGGGAACCCTTGCCGTCGTTCGAGGGCGAACCCGTGCGCGTAAAGCTGGAGGCTCCCGACGCCAAAACGCTCGCCGACGGCCTCTGGGACGCCCTCAACGCCGAAAACCGCGTGTCGCTGTTCGTGCGCTATACGAACCTCGCCGACGGGAAATATCAGGACGCGGTCATCAATAAGAACCGCTGAGCGTACAGCCCCGTAACTCGTGGAGTTTACGCGGGCATAGAAAAACAGGCAACGAAAACCGTTGCCTGTTTTCAAACGCGGATTCAGTCACCCATGGGCGCGCCGCAGTGCGGGCAGAACTTGCTGTCGGATACCTCGCCGCAGATGGGGCAGGGTTTACCGGCGGCGGCTTCCTCGGCGGCGGGCTCCTCCTCGGGCTTGGCGGGCTTGCTGGCCTCCAACTCGGCGATTTTCGCCTTGCTGGCGTTCACCGCGTCCACGAGGTCCTTGATGCCCTCGGGAATCTCGCCGTCGTAGTCGCTCACGAACCACTGGCCGATGGCAAGGCAATTCTTGTCGATTTCCTTCTGCTCCCCGGCGATGGCCACGTTGATTTTGGTCACGCTCGCGACGCCCTTGGCCTTGTCGGCGGCAACCGCGACGACGCCCTTGGCCTTCTCCGTGAAATCGTTCAGTACACCCATTATTGCTCAGTCTCCTTTCAGAATCGCGGCCCGCGTACCCGGACGGTATAGCCCCTCCGTACCCGGTTCGTGAAAGCCGCCCGTACACGCCCTTAGTATACCGTACTTTTTGGGAAAAAGCAACAGACTTTTCCGGAAAAAGTCCTCAACATGTTTACTACCCGGAAGGAGGCCCGCGCCATGATACGCGACGAGTTTGAAGTGCCCTCGGCGGACGGGCGGACGCGGCTTCACGCCGTGTCGTGGAGGCCCGAAGGGCCCGTAAAGGCCGTGCTACAGCTTTCCCACGGCCTCGGCGAGCACGTCTTACGCTACGACCCGTTCGCGGAGTACCTCACGGCGCACGGGTTCGCGGTCGTCGGACACGACCACCTCGGCCACGGGACTTCCATTCCGCCCGACGGTGTGCGCCTCTGGTTCGGCCCGAAGGGGAGCTGGGACTGGCTTATACAAGACCTCTACGCCCTCCGGTGTGTGGCCGAAACGCGGTTCGGCGCGGCAATCGGCAACGCCCCCGACAAAATCCCCTGCTTCCTGCTGGGGCATTCCATGGGTTCCTTTGCGGCGCGGACGTACCTCATTCGCCGCCCCGGCACCGTCGACGGGTGTATACTCACCGGAACCGGACAGCCCCCCGCCGCGCTACTCCGCTTCGGCTACGCGCTGAGTATCGAGGAGGGCGCGCGCCTCGGGGAAACGTCCGTCAGTGCGGCGGCGGTGGCGCTGGCGTTCGGGAGCTACAACCGCCCGTTTGAGCCGATACGAACCGTATACGACTGGATGTCGGCTAACGAGGAGAATATTGATACCTTTCTCGACTCCCCGCTCTGCGGCGGCAGTCCGACCATCGGACTGCTCCGCGAAATGCTCTCCGGTATGCTGGAAATCGGGAAGGCGTCGAACCTGCGGCGCATGAATCTGAACACGCCAATTTTGTTGCTCTCCGGCGACGCCGACCCCGTGGGCGATATGGGGGAGGGCGTGCGGCGGGTGGAACGCGCCTTCCGCCGCGCCGGGGTACACGATATCAATATGGCCCTCTACCCCGGACTGCGGCACGAAATCCTCAACGAACGGCCCCGCTACGAGATTTACGCCGATATCCGCCGATGGATGGAAGACCGCATAGGCCATTAGCACACCCCGGGCCGCCTCCCCCGTTTGCGCGGGGGAGACTTTTTGTTCAAAACGCCCTTTCCGCACGACGGAGGGGGCGTCACGCGGTTTTACAGATATTACAAAAGATGACAAACAATGACAAACTTTCCGGAAGCCCTCCCGTGTAAAAAACTTCCAAATTCCCCGGATTTTCGTCATTTTTGGATAGTTTGAACAGGGCATTCAAAAAGTGGATAAAGATTTCCGTCACTTTGCACACGAAAGGAATATTGACAAATCAAAACAAAACTGTTACAATCCGGTTACAAAAGTTGCAAGGGAGTTGTTACGATGGCAAGCGCGAAACCGAAGAAGGAAGGCTTGACGTATCGGGGACACCCGCTCCGCCGCTCCGGCAACCTGATTTATTACGGCTCCATGGCCGACCCCTATATTGTCATGATGCAGGTCATGGAGACGGCCCGCATGGAACCGAAAAAGCCGGACGCCTCCGCCGACCCCGATACCGACCAGTCCCTCAACCTCGCCACCCGGGTTTCCATCCAGCTCCAGTCCACGGAACTGGACGCCAAGTCCCGCGACCGGGTCATCAAGAAGGGCGAGAAGGACAATCTCTACACCGCGATGGATTTCGCCTACGTCTGGCTTGACCGGGCCCTGAAGGGGAAGTAATCCCGTACCGGGTGCCACGCTTCGAGACATGAAAGGATGAGACACTTTATGATACACTTTCCCTGCAAAGCGGCCCGTGTATTCCTGATTTCCGCCGCCACCGCCGCAATGCTGGCCGGGTTCGCCTCCGCCGAGGAACTGGCCGTCGGCCTCGCCAAGACCACCGGGAACGCCCTGAATATGCGTGAGTATCCGACGACCGATTCCGCCGTCGTGATGAATCTGGACAAGAACGCCACGCTGGCCCTGCTGGAGCGTACCGAGGAGGATTGGTTCAAGGTCTCCTACGAGGGAAAGACCGGATATGTATCCACCAACTATCTCGAAGAGCTGGAGAACGGCAACTTCGAGGCCCGCGCGCAAGTCAACTCCGAGGGCGTCTGCGTCCGCTACCTCCCCTCCGAGGACAGCGACATCCTCGAAACCATCGAAAACCAGGCCTACGTCACGGTGCTGGCCTGCTACGACGGCTGGTATCTCGTCCGTTGCCAGTACGGCACCGAGGGCTACATCCGCAGTGACTACCTGAATCTGACGAGCGTCTTTTCCGGCAGGGGCGGCACCACGGCGGGCAACAACTCCGTGGTCTCCGTCGCGAAACGCTACCTGGGCGTGCGCTACGTCTACGGCGGCGCGTCCTCCAGAAGCGTGGACTGCTCCGGCTTTACTATGATTGTGTTCCGCCAGTTCGGCGTGAGCTTCCCGCACAGCGCCTCCGGACAGTGGACAAGCGGCAAGGGTACGAAAATCTACAGCAAGTCCGCCCTCCGCGCCGGCGACCTCGTGTTCTTCCGCGACCCGAAAGTAGCCCGGGGCAAAGCCGCCTCCCATGTCGGAATCTACATCGGCAACAACCAGTTTATTCACGCGTCGTCTTCCAGCCGCAAAGTCACCTACGGCACCATCGCCAGCGGTTATCACAGCCGTTACTTCATCGGCGGTCTGCGTGTAGTTTGATAGAAAGCCCGTCCCGCCTCGCGCGGGGCGGCTTTTTTCGACCTGTGCGGTGAAATATGTGTAGAGGAATCCTTGTCAAGGTTCGGTTTTCCCCTCCGTTGCTCCGCGACACCTCCCCGCACGGCGGGGAGGCTGAAAACCGGGCTTCTTTCGTGAAATTGCCACATGTTTTCCGCTAGAAGCCTCCCCGCGTCAACGGGGGACTGAAAACCGGGCGTAGTTCGCCCGGTTTCGGAACTTTATCCCGCTGTTCGCGGAACGGGAGATTGTTCAATCATCCTCCCGCGCTTCCCGGGAAACGGAATCATCCGATTCCGGCGTATCCTCGTCCTCCTCGTCGAAGCGCTCCCGCCCCAGGGCGGCAATCCGGGTCTTCCCGGCCTGTCCGTACTGGTAGAGCTGGTCGAAAAACTCAATGGCGGCGCGAATTTTGGTTCGCAACAGGTAGCCTCCCGCCTCCGTGGCCTCGTAGACGCTCTCCGTGGAGACATCCGGGTGCCAGTCGTAGGCCCTGCCGTGAAAGTCCTGGATACTCCGTAGAATGCCCATGACTTCCGCCTTGTTGAGCGGTGCCAATTCGGGGGCGTTCAGCATGGCGTCGAGGGTGGACTGCGCGGCCCGCAAAGCCTCCGCGTCGTCGGAAAAGACGCCCTGCGCGTTGTCGAACTCGCGCTTTTTGTCGATGACATCTTCCGCGAAGGAAGAGCTCAAAGCGAAGAGGGAAAATACTTTTTCCATACGCGCGGGGGGGCGTAAAAAGCGCTGGATTTCCCGGTAGCTTTTGGCGCGGGCGCGCTTGCCCATGCGCCCGATGAGCTCCGCCTCGTCGAAGAGAATGACCCAGCCGTCATAGCCCAGCAGCCGGAACAGGCGACTGACAAAGGCGAAATAGTCCATCCAATGGCGGCTTTTGCTGAAAGACTGGTTGAATTTTGCCGGCGTGCCGTAGATTCGCCGGTAACTGCGCTTGATGAGCGCCACGGAGGCGAAATCCCCCTCCAAATCCGCCAAGAACAGGTTCCGCTCCTCGTCGTCCTGCGTGCCCAGCAGGGCGCGGAGAAGATAGTAGAGCTTATCCGTGGCCAGTTCCCGGGCGGCGTAGGCCAGCAAATCCCCGCTCACACTGCTTTCGGTGCCGAGCTCCTCCAGCCGGGCGCGGAAACCGGGCTGTACGGCGTTGGGCAGGTAGGTTCCCGCCATCAGCTTGCGGTAGAGCGCCCAGGGCTTGTCCATGGGCGTCTCCTTGCCCAGAGAGACGAAGGACACGACCATATTGGAGGCGAAAGCCATATTGAAGGCCGTGTTCAGCAAATGGGTCTTGCCCTCGCCGTAGCGCCCGGTGATAATCATGCCGTCGGAGCGTCCGGTCTCGCGCACGGCGTCCAGACGCTCCCGGAGCTTTTTGGTCAGGGCCGGGCGTGCCTCGGAGAAGTATTCGCCCACCGCCCGGGAGGGTACGCCGGAGCGCAAGGCCTCAATGACGTGCAGGGCGTTGAAATCAGACATTCGCCTC
>CAMHBH010000047.1 GCA_946183175.1 uncultured Oscillibacter sp. | reverse complement strand
AGAATCAAAACAGGCCGCTGATACGCCCCGTTTCGTCCACGTCGATTCTCTCGGCGGCGGGCGACTTCGGCAGTCCGGGCATGGTCAGAATTTCGCCCGTCAGGGCCACGAGGAACCCCGCGCCCGCGCTGACTTTCAAGTTGCGTACCGTCACCGCGAACCCGTCCGGCGCGCCCAACAGCGCCGGGTCGTCGGAGAGGGAATACTGCGTCTTGGCCATGCACACCGGGAGATTCCCGTAGCCCAGCGCGTCGAGTTCCTGCGCCTGACGCCGCGCGGCGGGCGTCAGAACCGCCTCCGTGCCGTGGTACACGCGCTGTACAATGTGGTTGAGCTTGTCCTGAATCGGTTCGTCGGCCTCGTAGGCGAACCGGAAATGATTCTCCGCCTCACACAGCCGCAGGACTTCTTCGGCGAGTTCGATACCGCCCGCGCCGCCTTTCGCCCAGACTTCGCTCAACGCCACGCGGATTCCGGCGGACTGGCACCACTTCCGGACGGTATCGAGTTCGGCGGGGGTGTCGGTCGGGAAGGCGTTGATTGCCACCACGCACGGCAGGCCGAATACGTCCCGGATATTCCGCGCGTGCCGGAGCAGATTCGGCAGTCCGGCTTCCAGCGCCGCGAGATTCTCCTGACTGAGTTCCTGTTTGGGCGCGCCGCCGTGGTGCTTCAACGCGCGGACGGTCGCGACGAGTACGACGGCGTCGGGTTTCAGTCCGGCGTAGCGGCACTTGATGTCGAAAAACTTCTCCGCGCCCAAATCGGCCCCGAATCCGGCCTCCGTGACGGCGTAATCGCCGAGGCGCATTGCCATGCGCGTCGCCATGACGGAGTTGCACCCGTGGGCGATATTCGCGAACGGGCCGCCGTGTATAAAGGCGGGCGTGCCTTCCAGCGTCTGTACAAGGTTCGGCTTCAGCGCGTCCTTCAACAGCGCGGTCATAGCGCCGTCGGCCTTGAGGTCGGACGCCGTGACGGGTTTCCCGTCGAACGTGTAGGCCACGACCATGCGCCCGAGGCGTGCTTTCAGCTCGGGAATGCTGTCCGACAGGCACAGCACCGCCATGACTTCGCTCGCTACGGTAATGTCGAAACCGTCCTCGCGCGGCACGCCCTGCATACGCCCGCCGAGACCGTCGACGATATTCCGGAGCTGTCTGTCGTTCATGTCGACGCAGCGCTTCCACGTAATCCGCTTGACATCAATGCCGAGGGCGTTCCCCTGTTGAATGTGGTTATCGAGCATAGCGGCAAGCAGATTGTTCGCCGCGCCGATTGCGTGGAAGTCGCCCGTAAAGTGAAGGTTGATATCCTCCATGGGCACGACTTGCGCGTAGCCGCCCCCGGCGGCCCCGCCCTTGACGCCGAATACGGGCCCCAGCGACGGCTCCCGCAACGCCACGACCGCGTTTTTGCCCAGACGCCGCAGGGCGTCGGAGAGGCCGACGGTGGTCGTAGTCTTGCCCTCGCCGGCGGGCGTCGGGTTGATGGCCGTGACGAGAATCAGCTTTCCGTCGGGGCGGCGGTTCTCGCGGAGGAGGCTGTAGTCGACTTTCGCCTTGTAGTTGCCGTACTGCTCCAGGTACTTTTCCTCCACCCCGGCGACTTCCGCGATTTCCCGCACGGGCCGCATCGTCACGGACTGCGCAATCTCAATGTCTGAACGCATAGTATCCCCCTTTTCTGTTTTCCCCTTTCCGGATAGTCCCGACATTGTACCATATGCCGCCACGTTTGGAAAGAGATTTTTTTCTTGCGAAACAGGCGCGGATTTGCTATACTGTGCGTATTGGAAGCGGCGCAGCGTCTGATGTAGTAGAGAGGAGAGATTTTATGACTGGTTTGCCACTGATTTTCGTCTTTGTGCTCGCAATCGTCCTGATGATATTCCTGATTTCCAAGTGGAACGTGCACCCCTTCGTGGCGATTATGCTCGTTTCGCTGGTACTGGGCTTCATCGCGGGGATTCCGCTTGTCAACCGCGTGGAACCCGACGGGAGCGTCACGCAGGGACTGGCCAACGTTATCGGGGCGGGCTTCTCCGGGACGTTTTCCAGTATCGGTATCGTGATTATCCTCGGCGCGCTGATTGGCTCCATCCTCGAGCAGACGGGCGCGGCGCTGAAACTCGCCGACATGGTAATCGCGCTCGTCGGGAAGAATAACCCCGTACTGGCTATGGAACTCATGGGCTGGGTGGTCTCGATTCCGGTCTTCTGCGACTCCGGCTTCGTGATTCTGAACCCCATCCGCACGGCGCTGGTACGCCGTACGGGCGCCTCGTCCGTGGCGATGAGCGTCGGACTTGGCTCGGGGCTGTACTTGGCACACGTATTCATCCCGCCGACGCCCGGCCCGATTGCGGCGGCCTCCACGCTCGGAATCGGCGACAACCTCCTCATGGTCATGGGCTTCGGCGCGCTCTGCTCCGTACTCCCCCTCGCGGCGGCGTACTTCTTCTCGCGCATGATTGGCGGCAAAGTCTCCGCCGACGACGAGGCCGACACCGGGGAAGTCGTCAAGACCTACGAGGAACTCGTCGCGGAATACGGCAAGCTCCCCAACGGCTGGGACGCAATCGCGCCGATTCTGGTGCCGATTCTGCTGATGGCCTTTTCTTCCGTACTGGCCATGATGAAAGTCACGGGGACGGCGGCGGACATTATCGCGTTTCTGGGCACGCCGATTATCGCGCTTGCGGTCGGCACGCTGTTCGCGGTGATTCAGTTGAACGGCGCCGGGAAAATGAAGCAGTTCTACAACCTGACGAATGAGACGTTGAAGACCGTCGGCCCGATACTGTTCGTGACGGCGGCGGGCGGCGTACTGGGCAAGGTCATTTCCTCGTCGGACATGGTGAACTACATTTCCAGCCACGCGACCGCGCTTTCCACGATGGGAATTTTCTTCCCGTTCCTGCTGTCGGCGATTCTCAAATCGGCGCAAGGCTCCTCGACCGTCGCCCTGACGACGACCGCCGGGATTGTCGCGCCGCTCCTGCCCGTGCTCGGACTGGATTCCCCGGTGCGCGCCGCGCTGTGCTGTATGGCCATCGGCGCGGGGGCCATGACGGTTTCGCACGCCAACGACTCGTTTTTCTGGGTCGTCACGAATTTCGGCGCTATGTCGCCGGAGCGCGGCTACAAGGCCTGGACGCTTAACACGCTCGTGTTAGGCGTGGCGGCGGCGCTCGAAATCTTCGTGCTGTCGCTGTTCCTTCGCTGAATGTTACGCCACGCCGCTTCCCGCACGTTTCCACCACGCGGAGATTGGGAGATATTATGAAACTGTTGTTTGCGTCCGATTCGTTCAAGGGCAGTCTGAGCAGCGAGCAGACCGTCGCGTTGCTGACAAAGGCCGCGCGGGAGGTATTCGGGGCCTGTGAAACGTCGGGGGTGCCCGTCGCCGACGGCGGGGAGGGCACCGTAGACGCCGTGATTTCCGCCGAACGCGGCGAAAAGGTCTCCGTACAAGTACGCGGCCCGCTGGAAGGCAGTACCGTAGAGGCGGGCTACGGCGTACTCCCCGGCGGGCGCGCCGTCATCGAAATGGCGGCGGCGTCGGGGCTTCCCCTCGTGCCGGAGGCCGAACGCAATCCGCTGAATACGACCACCTACGGCACCGGGGAACTGATTCTCGACGCCCTCAAGCGCGGCTACCGCGACATTTCCATCGCTATCGGCGGTTCGGCGACGAACGACGGCGGCATGGGCTGCGCAAGAGCGTTAGGAGTACGCTTCCTCGACGCCAACGGAGCGGAACTGGACGGCTACGGGCGGGACTTGTCGCGCGTGGCGCGTATCGACACAAGCGGACTTGACGCGCGGCTCAAAGACGCTGTAATTACGGTCATGTGCGACGTGACAAACCCGCTTTGCGGCGAACACGGCGCGACCTATACCTTTGGGGCGCAAAAGGGCGCGACGCCGGAAATCCAGAAGGAACTCGAGGCCGGAATGTGCAACTACCGCGACGTTATCCGGCGCGGCTTCGGGATTGACTGCGACGCCGTAGAGGGGGCCGGGGCCGCCGGAGGCCTGGGCGCGGCGCTGAAAGTATTCCTCAACGGGAATATGCGCTCGGGTATTGAGACGGTCTTAGAGTTGATTCACTTCGACGAGCGTCTGGAAGGCGTGGATTTGGTCGTCACGGGCGAGGGCCGCACCGACTGGCAGAGCTGTTTCGGGAAGGTCATGCAGGGTATCGGGCTACACGCCAAGGCGAAAGGCATTCCCGTCGTAGGGCTGTCGGGTTCACTGGGGCGCGGCGCGCTCGATATCACCGCGCACGGCGTCGAATCGCTCATGACCACGGTCAACGCGCCTATGCCGTTGCAAAGCGCGCTCGACAACGCGGAGGCGCTCTATTACGAGGGCGCTGTGCGGATGTTCCGCTTTATCCGGGTCGGGATGTCGATTGCCGCGAAATAATAAAATCCCCTTCCGTCGCGGCGGGAGGGGCAGACTACATATGCAAGGGATGTGGAGCGTATGAGCGAAACGGGCGGACTGCTCTTTTCCGGTATGGAGAAACTTGCGGGACGAATGCCGGGCGGATTTTTCATCTACCGCGCCGACGAGACCGAAAAAATTCTGTACGTCAACGATGTCATGCTGGACATTTTCGGCTGTGAGACCCGCGAGGAGTTCCGCAAACTGACCGGGTGCACATTCCGCGACCTGATTTACCCCGAAGACCGGGCCGAGGTGGAGGCGTCCATTTCCGCGCAGGTCAGGGAGAGCAGGCGGGAATTGGACCATGTCGAATACCGTATCACGCGCCGGGACGGCGCTGTCCGCCGGGTCGACGACTACGGGCGGCTCGTGCATACGGACGACTACGGCGACGTGTATTTCGTCCTGATATGGGACATTACCGAACTGCACGAGGCCCGTACGGAGAACGTACGGCGCGCGGAAGTCATCGAGGGCCTGAGCGTCGACTTCAAGTCGATTTACCTCGTCAACCTCGACACGGGCACTATGAGGCCCTACCGTATGCGGAGCGAATACTTCCTCGCGATTTCGCGCGAACTGGGCGGAAACGTGCCCAATTGGAGCGACATTCTGCCCATCTACGCCGAACGCTACGTAGTCCCTGAGGACAGGGAGCGCTATTTACGCGAAATCTCCGTGGAGACCATCCGCCGCCGCCTGCTGTCGGAGGCGTCCTATACCGTGGACTACCGCTGCCGCGACGCGAACGACGAACAGGGTACCGTATACATGCAAATGTCGGTTGTGTCGATTCCCAACACGCGGCGCGTGGTCGTCGGGTACCGGGACATCACGGAGCAGACTTTGCGCGTACAGCGCGAACTCTCCGAGAGAATGAGCATGGAACTCGAACTCGAACGCGAGAAGAACGCGAACGAAGTCAAGTCGGCGTTTCTGTTCAACCTCTCCCACGACATCCGCACGCCCATGAACGCCATTATGGGCTTTACGGAACTCGCGAAAAGCCACATGCACGACGCCGGCAAACTGCAAGACTATCTGGGCAAAGTCGACGAATCCAGCCGCCACTTACTGTCGCTCATCGACGACCTGCTCGAAATGGGCCGCCTCGACGCCGGACATACCGCCCTGCATTTGGAAGCCTGTGACCTGCGCGAACAGCTCGCCATGACCGCGGACATGTTCCGCCTGCAAGCTGACAAGAAGCATATCACACTGGAAGAACGTTTCGACCTGCCGGAGGAGGCTGTCATGCTCGACGCCGGGCGCTTCCGGCGCGTCCTGGGGAATCTGCTCGACAACGCGCTGAAGTTCACGCCCGAACACGGGACTGTCGCCGTGAGCGCACAGCGGAAACAGGTGTCGGAATCGGGCTACGCCCGCTACGAGTTCACGGTGTCCGATACCGGAATCGGGATGTCCGAAGCGTTCATGGAGCGGATGTACCAGCAGTTTGAGCGGGAGGAGACGTCGACGAAAAGCGGCTACGCCGGCATGGGGCTCGGCCTGTCGATTGCGAAACACTTACTGGACATAATGGGCGGCTCGATTTCCGCGAAAAGCGAAAAGGGCAAAGGTTCTGTGTTTACCGTAGACCTGCCGCTGAAACTCGTCAACGCGTCGGGCGTCGCCGCCGACACGCCCCCGGAAACCGTACTCCCCGGCGGCAACGGCGCACGGATTCTGTTAGTAGAGGATATCGAAATTAACAGAATGCTCGCGGAGACGATTCTAGAGGATTCCGGCTTTGCGGTGGAGTCGGTTCCGGACGGCTGCGACGCCGTGGAGGCGTTCGGGAATCACCCGGCGGGGTACTACGACCTCGTGCTGATGGATATCCAAATGCCCGTCATGAACGGCTACGAGGCCACGCGGGCCATACGCGCCATGGAGCGCGCCGACGCGAAAACTATCCCCATTATCGCCCTGAGCGCGAACGCCCGCGACGAGGACAAACGGATGTCCATGCAAAGCGGCATGAATCACCACATTGCGAAACCCTTCGACGTGGCGAATTTGATTTCCACCGTCAACGAGCATATTACGACGCCGGGAAAGTAGCCTCTCCGGCGTTGCGGCGAAAAACGAACCGCCTCACGTCTGTGGGGCGGTTCGTGATTAGAACGCTTGCAACAGGTTTTCCGTCAGGCCGTTGGCGTCCGTGATGAGCAGTCCGCCGACGCCGAACAGCTTCGCGAGGCGTACCCGCGAGGCCACCGCGCGCGAATCCAGATACCATACGACTTCCTCCGCCTCTTCGTCCGACGCCGGACGGCGTAAGTAGGCGCAGGCGTAGCGTTCGGAGTAGTAGCCCGACACGCCCTCCTCGTTGAGCAGTGCTTCCACGTCCCGCGCGCCGATGAGGCCCGTATTCGTCGCGCCCGTCCAGACGCTCCCGGACGTGCTGACGAGTAAGGCGGATTTCGCGGGGTTGAGTGTCGACGCCCCCCCGCTGTCGGAGTGGAACAGCGCGCGCAAAGTCTTGTAGACCTCCTCCAGCGGTTCCACGGGCGCGGACGGGAATCCATTGACGAGGCGCGACTGTCCGAGTACGCGGACGGTGATACTGTCGGCGATTCTCCCGAGGGCGGCGTAGGGGTAATTATCGTCGGTTTCCGACGGCGAGGGGACAATCAGGTGCAGAAAGCGGTTTTGAAGCAGGCCTTTGAGGGACTGTAACTGTGAGGCGTCGACATAGGAACTGGTCAGTTCCAGCAGGAGGCCCGCGTAGCCGCACTCCGCGACGGCGTTCGCGACGGGGTTCAGGGCGTTCCAGCGGAGGGAATCGCCGGAGAGGTAGAGCAGGGCCTGTTTGCCCGTCGCGGTAATCGAGGCGCGCAACGAGGCCGACGCGTCGGGGCTGACGGTATACGAGATTGGCGCGTCTTGGGAACCCGTCAGGCGTCCGGCGGCGACCGCGACGGTCTGCAATCCGGCGGAGGCCCAGGGGCCGTCCGTCGAGGTGACGATTCCGGTCTTGCGCGGGGCGGCGTAGAGTTTGCGGTAGAGGCGCGCCAGAATCGCGGCGGTCTGTTCGCGGGTGGCGGCGTTGTCTGGGAAGAACAGTCCGCCGCTCCCGTTGATGAGGCCCATGTCGTGGGCGAGGGAGACGTAGCCCGCGTTGGCCTTGACATCGGCGAACGCGACGGGCTCCGTAATCCCGGAGAGTACGGAGTAGCCCAGGGCGCGAATCAGCATGGCGGCGAGTTCGGCGCGCGTGACGGGCTCCTCCGGGCGGAAAAGGCGCGTCTGGTCGGTCACGACGCCCTGACGGTAGGCCGACGCCAGCGCGGAGACGTACCACGCGCCGGGGGCGATATCCTGATAGGGCAGGGCGGAGGCGTCTTCCGCGTTCCAGTGAAAGACGCGGTTCAGAATGACGACGCAGGCGGCGCGGCTGAGGGGCTGTCCGAGGCCGAAGGCGGTCGGCGTGACGCCGTTCATAATGCCCTGTTGGGCGCAGAGTTCGATATCGGCGGCGGCCCAGTGGGAGTCGGGCACGTCGGCGAAACGCGTCGCGCGGGCGCGCGGGGCCGCGCCGAACACAATACACGCGGCAAGCAGGGCGCAAATACCGCGTTGCGGTTGTTTTTTCATGGTGTATGATACTCCTGTAATTATCCTCTTTGGAAAGCGGGAATTAGCGGGGCGGGAGGCGCAGCAGACGCCGGAACACGTTCACAAGCGGCGGGGCCGCTTTACGCAACAGGCGTAACGGCAGGGGCGGGAGCGTCAGAAAGCGCTTTCGGACTTTCTCAAAAGGTTCGAGGGCGTAGGCGGTGAAGAAGGCGCTCCGCTGTGGTTGGGGGGGCGTCGGGCCGGACAGGCGCGGATTGCCTTTTAGGGCCTGTTCCAGTGAGGCGGGCTTGCGTACGAGCGGGAGGTTGTCGAACACGTACGCCCCGTGGGGGGTGTTGACCATCAGCAGACTGATTCCGAGGCCTTCTTCCTCCGGGTAGTCGTCCAGACCCCAGAAGTCGCCGAGGGTGAAGTCGGCGGGGCGGTTGAGGCTGGCGTAGGGGCAGTGGTGACAGCTACGCCGCAGGAACAGCGCCCGCCCGAAGGCCCGCCCGTACTCCGTCTCGTAGAACGGGCGGGAATCGACGAGGCCGTTTTCGTAGACGGCGGTAAAGTGCGGGAGTTTCCACCCGGCTACTTTGTTCCGGAATCGCACGGCGCGGAGTTCGAGGCCCTGTTCCTGCCGCAGAGAACGAACCATGTCCTCCCAGACCCCCGGCGAGGGCACGCCGTGGCAGACGATATCACAAGTAATCAGGTTTTCGGGGCGCGCGCCGAGAAAGCGGTAAAGCCCGTCGACCTGACAGGGCGTCCCGGAGAATAAAACCGAACGGCTTTTTAAGGCCTCCCGTACCAGCGCGAACGTTCTGCCGAGGTCGCTTTGCACGTATTTCGAGCCGCGCAGACGCCACAATTCCTCTTTGTGCAGGCAAATCGTATGCCGGACGCGCTGTTTCCCGTCCATGGCCGCGCCGAAGACGACGCCGCCGCTTTCGAGGACGTATTCGGCGAGCGCGGAGAACGCGCCCCCCGACGAGGAATCGCGCCGGGTCACGGGGTCGCGGTGCCACGCGGCGAAGACCGCCGGGGCCGGACGCGGTTCCATAGGGTGCAGAATCGGACAGACTGCCGTACAGCGTCCGCAACGTACGCATTTTTCCGGGTCGATTTTCGGGAAGAGGAAGCCTTCCTCGTCGCGCTCCATCGTAATGGCGCGTTTGGGGCAGATACTCGCGCAGGCCGTGCAACCCGTACAGCGTTCATGAGACGCCAGTTTCGGGAGGGGCTTTTCGGTATTGCGCAGGGCGCGCGCGCCGGAGATGGGAATAAACGCGGCGTCGCCGGATACGCCGGGGCGGTCGGTTTGGTACAGCGCCCGTTGGAGATAGGACAGCGACGTTTCGCGCTCTTTTTGCAGGCGTTCGCGGACATTCTGCCAGTGAATCAAGGCGTCGGGGGCGGCAGTCTGCCCGATACCCACGATACGGTCAGTCAGGCCCAGACGGCGGAGCAGGTGGTAAACCCGTGACTTTTCGGGTTCGGCCTGTTCGGCGGGGGCGACGGCGGTGAAAAACGGACGCTGGAACAGTACGGAGAAGGCCGTGCCGTGGAAAGAGTTCGTGAGCACGAAAGAGGCGTTGCGGAACAGGCGCACAAATTCCGTCGGGCCGGCGTCGAAAATACAGTGTGCGTCCGGGGAGGCCTTCCGGCGCGTCCCGCAGAGTTGCACGACGGGGAATTTGAGGCTTTCGGACAGCAACCGGATATAGGGGGACAGCAGGACAGGCGGGTGAATGAAGTAACAGAGTAAATAGGGGCCGTTCGGGAACGGTTCCGGCGGGGCCGCCACGGCTGACCACTGGTGTTCGGTACGCAGGAGTACGGGGTCGAGGACTACGGGCGCTTCCGCGTTGGTGATGGCGCGGAGGATGTCCTGTCCGGACTGCTCGCGCGTCGAGAGGTGGGAGAAGGCCGACAAATACGTCCTTAGCTCGTCGCCCATGCCGTCGGGCAGACGGGGCAGGCCAAAGGAGGGCGCGTAGGCGATTTTCCGGGCACCGGAGAAGGCCCCGAAAAATACGGGGTCGAAGTGGCGGTCGGGGAAAATCAGCGGGTTCCAGATTTGGTCGCTCCCGGAAATCAGCACGTTATAGGGGAGATTCGCGCACCGGAGTTCGTCGAACGTCGCGTAGGGGCGCGCCCCTACGCCGAGAATATCGTGTTCAAAGGTATTGAAGCGGTCGTAGCGGCGTTTGAGGGCGGCGTAGTGGGCGGCGGTGTGGATGTCGGAGAGCGCGCTTCCGATACCCGTCGGGGGGCGGAACAGCGCGTTGTTCTGGTTGACGTAGTAGTGAATGATGTCGCAGGAGGCCCCCAGCGATTCCACGGCCCATTTCGTGGCGGCGGCCTGGAGCGGCGCGCCGTAGTGGTGGATGTGGTAGAACGTGAGCAGTCCTGTTTTGAAATCCGGGTTCATTTGCGCGCCGCCTCCGTTCGTCCGTCACTGCGGAATGTCGTCTTCCGCCACCCATTCCGACACCGGAACGGTCACGAACTCCGTCTCCGTCGTCCGGATGACGACTTTTTCAAGCCCGGCGTTAATGACCATGCGGCGGCACATCATGCAGGAAGTCGCGTCGGAGAGAAGCTGTCCCGTCCGGGCGTCGCGGCCCACTAAATACAGCGTACCGCCGACCATGTCGCGGCGGCTCGCCGAGATAATCGCGTTGGCCTCGGCGTGCACGCTCCGGCAGAGTTCGTAGCGTTCGCCACGCGGGACGCGCAGGGCCTCGCGGGGGCAGTAGCCGAGCGTAGAACAGTTGGCGCGTCCGCGCGGCGCGCCGTTGTAGCCCGTGGAGATGATTTCGTCGTTCTTGACGATGATGGCACCGTAGACCCGGCGCAGACAGGTTGCGCGTTCGAGTACGGTTTCGGCGATGTCCAGGTAGTAGTTTTCCTTGCTGATACGTTCCACAGTGTTCCACTCGCTTCCGTTCAAGGTTCCCGTGGACAGTGTACCACAGTCGGGCGGGATTGGCAAGCCCCGGAGACGCTTTTCGGTAAAATTCCGTGATAACTTCCTGTCGTTTCCGTGAAAAAGCATGGTATCCGAAACGGGAAAATACAAGACGCCTCCCCCGCGACACGAGGGAGGCGTAATTTTTGCTCAACGGTGACGCCGCTTCCATGCCCACGCCGACAGCGGAATCGAGACCGCCGTCAGTAGCGCCGCCGCCAGATATTCCGGCCACAGCGACTGCTCAAAGCCGCCTGTAAAGAGCTGGTCAATGAACGCGATATTCCGGATAGTCATCAGCGCGACACCCCCGCCCATCAAGGCGCAAAGTACAAGGAGAAGCAGTGTACGCACGGCGCGGCTTTTCTCGGCGTCGAACCGGAAGTACACGGGCATACTGAACGACAGCAAACCCGCCGCGACCGGGATTTCCGCCAGA
The DNA here is from genome assembly GCA_946183175.1 of uncultured Oscillibacter sp. Classification (GTDB taxonomy): domain Bacteria; phylum Bacillota; class Clostridia; order Oscillospirales; family Oscillospiraceae; genus Oscillibacter. Next base: position 3,079 of record CAMHBH010000047.1, on the reverse strand, counting down.
AGCGCCCGGAGAGAGTTTCCCCGGAAGAATGTCACGGGGGCGTCGAAATATTGGAACAGGAACGCCACCGCGCTTTGTGCCAGACTGCCGAGAAGCAAAAAGCCTAACATGGATATCCAGCCGACGCAGTAGCGGCTCAGCACGATTTGGTGCGTACTGTAGGGCAACATCAGCTCCATTTCGTCCCAGTGACTGCGGTCGTCATAGGCGAACGCCGACGCCGGGAGCAGTACGGCGTAGAGAATCGAAATCAGCGTGGCGGTGCCGTTGTTGAACACCTGAAAGATGACAATCACCAGCGCGAACAGCCAGATTTGCTTTTTCAGCACGTAGAAATCTTTCAACATCAAGGCTTTCATATTCCTTTCGCCCCCCTCACTGTAAACAGTATCACGTCTTCCACAGTAGGCCGCTCTAAAATCAGCGTATCCGGCACGGCGTCGCGGCGTACCAGCGCCCGCACGCCGCCGTACGCGCTCGCCTCCCGCCCTACGACCGCCTCCGGTAACAGACTGTCCGCCTGTTCCGCCGTGCCCTTGAAAATGCCGTGGCGGTCAAGCAACGCGTCCTTCTCCTCGTGAAACAGCAGTTTCCCCCGGTGCAGGAACGCGATACTGTCGCAGAGTTTCTCCAAGTCGCTGACGATATGCGACGAAATCAGAATGGAGTGTCCTTCCTCTAACGCGAACTCCCGGAATGTCTCAATGATTTCGTCGCGGACAATGGGGTCAAGTCCCGCCGTGGCCTCGTCGAGTACGAGTAACTTCGCCTCGTGGCTCAGCGCGACGGAAATCGCCAGCTTCATCCGCATGCCCCGCGAATACTCCTTGAACGGCTTCTTGTCGGGCAGTTCAAAACGCCGCAGGTACTCCGTATAGCGTGCCGTATCCCAGCGGCGGTAGGTGCCGCGCATGACTCCCCCCACTTGCGCCGCCGTCATGACCTCCGGAAAATAGGCCTCGTCGAGTACGATTCCGATTTCCTGTTTGGCCTCGCGGAAGTCCCGCGACGCCGGAGAGCGTCCGAGTACCGAAATCTCCCCGCCGTCGGCGCCGATAGCGCCCATCAATAGCCGGATAGCCGTCGTTTTCCCGGCTCCGTTCTCGCCGACCAGGCCACACACCGTCCCTTCGGGGACTGTCAAAGTCACATTGTCCAGCGTGAAGTCCCGGAAGGCCTTCGTCACGCCGTTCAGCGCGATTGCGTCCATATTACTCCTCCTCCCATAAAATCCGCGCCGTTTCCCGGAAATCCGCGTAGGTTACGCCGCTGTCCTTCGCGATTCGGATGGCCGCGCCCAAATGCGCCTCCATTTCGCGGGCTTTTCCCTCGCGTACCCGGTCGAGATTCTTTTCCGCCACGAAACAGCCCTTCCCCGCCACGGTGTACAGAAACCCGGCGGCTTCGAGTTCGTCGTAGGCCCGCTTCGTCGTGATAACCGAGATTTTCAAGTCCTTCGCCAGTGCGCGTATCGACGGCAACGCCTCGCCGGGTTTGAGTTCCCCGGAGAGAATCCGCGCCTTCAACTGGCTTGCAATCTGGTCGTATATGGGTCGGTTCGTGGTGTTGCGTATGATAAGCTCCATAGCGTCCCTCCGTTTCTACCGTATATGTACAGTATATACAGTATGCACAGTTTGTCAAGAGGGAATTTTATTTTTGTGGGATGTGTCAAACAGGGCGGGCGTATTTTGTAGGGTAACACAAAAGCCGCCCCGTAAACAGGGCGGCCCGATATACCGGAATTTGTACGATTGCCTTTGGAATACCGTCCAAAGGGCTTATCCATGAGAATGGCCTAATTCAAGCTCCTTGAGCGTGTGCCGATGTCCGTGCTTCTCGTCCGACAAGTAATGATTATGCCTGTGCGTGTGGGTAATCGTGTGGGTATGCGTTACGCCGTCATGGGTATGCGTAAAGAGATGGTCATGTTCATGGGAATGACTGCGCAGTAACGTATCCATTACGACGAGTATCGAACCGGCGAACATGATAATCATGGAGACAGCGTAGCGCCGGGAGAGCTGTTCATGGAGAAACATAAAGGAAAACAGCGCGCCGATAAAGGGCGCGACTGCGTAATACGCGCTTGTTTTCGCCGCGCCTAATTGATTTTGCGCCCGCACATAGAGGAAGATACTCAGCCCATAGGCGACAAAGCCGAGCAGGAGCGAAGCAGCCGTATAGGAAAACCGCGGGAGCCTCTCGCCGCAAAGCGTTGCGATAATCAACGAGCCAAGCCCGGAGAAAACGCCCTTTAGAATAACAATTTCGTAGGTGCTTTTAGAGGAGATATTTCGGGTGCAGTTGTTTTCAAAGCCCCAGCAGACAGTAGCCGACAGGACAAACAGGGAGCCGTAGGAGAAGTGGAAACTCTCGCTGCCTTCCAGAGACAGCAACGCGCTGGAAATGACAATTAGCGCAATCGCCGCCCAGAGCCGTTTTGAAACCGCTTCCTTGAAGATGATGAGCGCGATAACTGTTGTGGCAACTATCTCAAAATTCCCCAGCAGGGCGGCATTTGCGGAAGAGCCGTAGCGAATGCCTACCATAAGGAATATTGGCGCGGCAATGTCCAAAACAATCATGCCGACGACAAAAGGCAAATCATTACCGGAGAGCCTTTCGGATGGCGTCCGGTTTTTTCCGCCGAAAAGGGACATTGCGCCGATACCAATCCCCGCGCCCAGATACAGCAACGCGGCCAATGTCGTAGGCCCGACGTGTTCCAACAGGATTTTTGAAATCGGCACGTTCACAGCGTAAAAGACAGCCGCCAGCAGTGCAAACAGAATGGGGGTTATCCGGTCTTTCAAACTTAATCCCTCCCCTGCAAATCCGGATTTGTCCGCTTACCGTTGCAAATTCTACCACATACGCAAGGCGATTACAAGACAGCGCGTTTTGTCGCTTTCCACAAAAAGCGCCGGGAGAAATTGTAGACTTTCTGAAAAAAGCCTGTTTACAAGCACAGTTTATCGTGGTAAACTATCACCGTACTAAAGGGGCGGAGGCCCCGTATTTTGGAGGATGTACGATGAAAAAGAAGATTCTGGCCCTCTTACTGGTCTGCGGACTG
>CAMHBH010000046.1 GCA_946183175.1 uncultured Oscillibacter sp. | reverse complement strand
ACCAGCCCGCGACAAAATGCAAGCCCTTTTGACAAAAAATTTATGAACAATTTGGAAACAATTTGAAAACAATCACCGGGAGAGGAAGCGGCGTTCCTTTCCCGGTGTTCTGTTCAGTCGTAGAAGTCGAGGAACGAGTAGGCCTGCCCGTGGCGCTTGAAACCGGGGAAGGTGTCGAGCTGTACGCCGTGGATGGCCCGGAAGATACTCTTCTCGATGTTCGGATTGTCGCGTTTGAGCGCGCGAATCAGGGCCTTGACTTCCTGCCGCTTGCTTTCCCCGATACCGTCCGGCGCGGCGTCGCGGGTCTCCGTAAAGCGGCACGCGCACTGTAGAAAGCGGAGGTTGTTGTAGTTCTTCCACGCTATGATTGCGTCCTCATGGACGCAGTAGAGGGGGCGGATAAGCTCCATGCCCGGAAAGTGCTGACTGTGTAATTTGGGCGGCATGGCCTGTAACTGCGCGCCGTAGAAGAGGCCCAAGAGCGTGGTCTCGATTACGTCGGACATGTGGTGCCCGAGCGCGATTTTGCTACAGCCCAAGTCGCGCGCCTTTTCGTACAGGAACCCGCGCCGCATACGCGCGCATAAGTAACACGGGTTTTTCTCCGCCCGGAACGCGACATGAAAGATGTCGTTGTCAAAGACGGTAATCGGAATGCCGAGTAGGGCGGCGTTGTCCTCGATAAGTTTCCGGTTTTCGGGGCGGTATCCGGGGTCCATGACCAGAAACGACAGGTGGAACGGGCGGTCGGTATGCCGCTGTAACTCCTGCATGAGCTTCGCGAGTACGGCGGAATCCTTCCCGCCCGACAGGCATACCGCGATACGGTCGCCCGGTGAAACCAATTCGTAGCGCTTGACGGCGGCTATGAACGGTTTCCAAAGCGTCTTGCGGTAGGTCGTAATCAGACTTCGTTCGGCGGTTTCGCGCGGCGTGAGCGTCTTCGACACGGCGTCACGCTTTCTTTGCGCGTTCCCGCGACAGGTAGCCTTCCAGAATCAGCGCGGCGGCGACGGCGTCCACGACGTTTTTCCGCTGTCTGCCGTTGCGCCCGTTGGCGCGGAGAATCTGGTGCGCGTCAATCGTGGTGCGGCGCTCGTCCCACAGCGCGACGGGCAACCCCGTTTCGGCGCGCAGACGTTCCGCGAATGCCTCTGCCTTTTCGGCGCGGGGGCCGCGGGTGCCGTCCATGTTGACCGGGTGCCCGAGTACGAGCTGCCCGACGCCGTACTCCGCCGCCACGGCGGCGATACGCGCTATCACGTCTTCGGCGCGGTAGGCGTGTACGGTCTCCGTATGCCCGGCGAGCAGCCCCGTGGGGTCGGAGACCGCAAGGCCCGTACGGGCGTCGCCGTAGTCAATGGCGCATACACGCATGGGTTACGCCTTTACAGTGCCGTCGGCGTTGAACAGCGGCAACGGGGCAAGATAGCGGATGTCGGGGCGGTTCTTGGAATCGCCCTCCGCGAGTACCGCGATTTTCCCCGCGACCGTGCCCCCGGCTTTCCGGATAAGTTCCTCCATAGCGCGCAGGGAACCGCCCGTAGAGATTACGTCGTCGACAATCAGGATACGCTTCCCGCGAATCAGCGCGGCGTCGTCCTGTCCGAGGTACAGCCGCTGGGGATTGGCCGTGGTAATCGACTGGTCTTCAACGTAAATCGGGTCGGGCATGTAGGCTTTTGGGCCTTTCCGGGCGATGAAATACTTTGCCGCGCCGGACTGCCGCGCCATTTCGTGAATGAGGGGAATGCTTTTCGCCTCCGCGGTAAAGAGGTAGTCGTACTCCGTGGCGGGCACAAGTTTGAGCAGTTCCCGGGCGCAGGCTACCGTGATTTCCGCGTCGCCGAAACAGATGAACGCGGCAATGTACAGATTATCATTGACTTTGCAAAGGGGCAGTTCCCGCGTAAGTCCCGCGATTTTCATGGAATAAGTCATGGCGCATTCCTCCTGATGGTGTCGGATTAGGGCTTGTCCGCCCCTTTTGGATATTATAGCGCGCCGGGGGAAAAAGTCAACGCCGGGGGCGGGAAACCCGCGCCTGATAAAATTTTCACGAATTTGCGGAATTTTCGTTGCAATCGGCTTTCGCTTCTGGTAAACTGTACCCCACGGAAGATTGCGGGGTGAAAGCGTGTATCTGAAAGCGTTGGAAATACAGGGATTCAAATCGTTCCCGGACAAGACCGTGCTCAACTTCGGGGAAGACCTGACGGCGATTGTCGGGCCGAACGGCTCCGGGAAGTCGAATATTTCGGACGCAATCCGCTGGGTGATGGGCGAGCAGAGCGCCAAGGGGCTTCGCGGCGCGAAAATGGAGGATGTCATTTTCGGCGGCACGCAGAAGCGGCGGCAGGTCGGCTTCGCGCAGGTGACGCTCATCCTCGACAATACGGGGCGCATTTTCCCGGGCATGGAGGAAAGCGAGGTCGCCGTGACGCGCCGCTATTACCGGAGCGGCGAGTCGGAGTACTATATCAACCGGCAGTCGGTGCGCTTACGGGACGTTATGGAGCTTTTCATGGACACGGGACTGGGCCGCGAGGGCTATTCCATCATCGGGCAAGGCAAGATTGACGAAATCCTGTCGGCGAAGAGCGGGGAGCGCCGGGAAATCTTTGAGGAGGCGGCGGGGATTTCGCGCTACCGCCACCGCAAGGAGGAGACCGAACGCAAACTCGAACGCACGCAGGAGAATTTGACGCGCGTCAATGACAAGATATCGGAGCTGGAATTGCAAGTCGAACCCCTCCGGACGCAGGCCGACAAGGCGAAACGCTTTCTGATTTTGCGCGACGAGTTGCGGGTTTTGGAGCTGTCGCTGTGGCTGGAGCAGTTGGACGCGCTGAAAGCGACGGCGGAGAAAGTGCGGACGGACTATCAGGCGGCGTCGGCGGAGCGCGACGAGGCCCGGGAGGCGTTGGATACGCTCTACGCCGAGGGTGAGCGTTACGGCGAGGCCATGCGCGAAAAGGACGTGGAATCGGAGGCGTTGCGCGCGCGGAACGCGGAATTAGAGGCCCAGCGCCACGAGCGCGAGTCGGCGGTCGCCGTACTCCGAACCGGAATAGAGCACCAGCGCGAGAACATACAGCGCGCGCGGGAGGAACTCGACGAGACCGAACACCGTTCGGGGGGGCTTGCGCGGCAGGCCGAGGAACAGGAGAAGCGTACCGGGGAATTGTCCGACGCGCTGGCGGCGCGGAATGCGGCGTTGGGTGAGTTATTGGAACGCGCGCGGGAGGCGTCGGAGCGCGCCGACGACGTGCGTACTAAAATGGAGGCGTTGCGGGCGCGGGAGGCGGACGCCTTAGCGGCGGCGTCGGAACTGCGCACGGAGGCCGCCGCCGTCACCGCCGAAAACGGACAGCTTGCGGCCCGCCGCGACGCCGCGAGCGTCGAGTACGGCGAGGCCAAGCGCCGATTGGACGCCACGGAGGCGCAGTCGGCGGAGAACGCGTCGGAACTGTCGGCGGCGCGGGAGGAGTTGGACGCCGCAGGGAACCGGATTGCGGGCTACCAGTTGCGCGCCGAGGAGCGGCAGAAGAAAGCCGCCGGGGCCGCCGAATTGCGCTTGCAGATGACGATGGATGTCGGGGCGCTTGACAACCGAATCCGTCTCTTGACGGACATGGAGCGCGAGTACGAAGGCTTTTCGCGCGCGGTCAAGGCCGTTATGCGCGCGGGCGGACGCCTTTCGGGCATACACGGCCCCGTCGCCGAGCTGATGTCGACCGACGCCGCCTATACGGTGGCGATTGAAATCGCGCTGGGCGCGGCGTTGCAGAATCTGGTCGTAGACCGCGAGGAGGACGCCAAGCGCGCTATCGAGTTCCTGAAGCGTCAGGACGCCGGGCGCGCGACGTTCTTACCGCTGACGGCGATTCGCGGCGACGAACTCCGCGACGAGGGGCCTTCCCGCGAGGCCGGGTTTGTGGGTGTCGCGTCGCGGCTGGTACGCTTTGACCCGCGCTATCAGGGCATTTTCTACAACCTGCTGGGCCGGACGGTCGTCGTGGAGAATCTAGACTACGGAATCGCAATGGCGCGGAAGTACCGGAACGCGTTCCGGATTGTCACGTTGGACGGACAGGTTATCAACCGTGGCGGTTCGATGACGGGCGGTTCGGTGTCGCGCAACGCGGGCGTGTTGAGCCGCAAGGCGGAGTTAGACCGCCTGAACGAACGCGCCGTGACGTTAAAGCGGAATCTGGAAACGGCGAAGCAGAAGGAAGAACAGGCGAACCGGGAACTGTCGGCGGCGCGCTACGACCTGGAGGCCGCCGAGGACGGACGCCGTCAGGTACAGGAAACGCTATTACGCTTAGAGGAAGCGCGGAAGCATTTCGACGAGGCTTTGCCGGAACTGCGCCGCAACGCCGGGAATTTAGAGGCGGAGTTATCCGGACTGGAACGGCGTCTTCTGGAAAACCGGGGGCGGCTGGACGAATTGGAACGGCGTATCGACGAGCGCAACGCCGAGGCGCGGGAGTGTCACGGACAGGCCGCCGAGGCGTTCGCGGGGCAGTCGGAACTCCTGGCGGAATCGGGGAGCCTGTCGGAGCGAATCACGGCGGAGCGGGAGGCGTGCGCGGCGCTGTCGGCGGAGCGCGACGCCGCCGCCAATCGTGCCGCCGACTTGCGCAAGCTGTCGGAGGAGTTATCGGGCAGCGCGGAGCAGAAGGAAGCCGCCCTCAAAGCCTACGCCGAGGCTATCCGGACGGCTGAGGCCGATATCGAGACGCGGCAACGGGAAATCGAGGATTTCCGGCGGCAGGAGGCCGGGATTACCGCCGCGCTGGCGGAGTTGAACAAGGCACGATTGGAATTAGAGGCACAGCGCACGACGCAAAACAGAAAAAGTCAGGAAATGAACGAAAACCTCTTACGAATGGAGCGGCTTGTGTCGAAGTTAGAGCAGAAGCTGTCGGCGGGGGCGCTGGAGGAGAAGCAGATAGTCGACAAAATGTGGGAAAACTACGAAATCTCGCGCACGGACGCCGCCGCGCAACGTGTAGAATTGGAGAGTATCCCGAAGGCTACGCGCCGCGCCGGGGAACTCAAACGCGAAATCCACGCGCTGGGCGCGATTAACATGGGGGCTATCGAGGAGTTCGAGCGCGTCAACACCCGCTACACCTACCTGACCGGACAGCGCGACGACATCGACAAGGCCCGTCTCGAATTAGAGGGCATTATCGCCGAAATCACGAACCAGATGACCGTGATTTTCGCGCACCAGTTCCAGTTGCTTTCCGAGAGTTTCCAGACGACATTTGTCGAACTGTTCGGCGGGGGCGCGGCGCGGCTGGAATTGGAGGACCCCAAGGACATTCTCAACTGCGGCATAGAAATCAAGGCACAGCCGCCCGGAAAGACCCTCAAAACGATTTCCTTACTCTCCGGCGGCGAAAAGGCCTTTGTCGCGATTGCGCTTTACTTTTCCATTCTGAAAGTACACCCCACGCCGTTTTGCGTCATGGACGAAATCGAGGCCGCGCTGGACGACGTGAACGTCACGCGCTACGCCCGCTATATGCGCAACCTGACCGCCAAGACGCAGTTTATCGTAATTACGCACAGGCGCGGCACCATGGAGGAGGCGGATGTACTCTACGGCGTGACCATGCAGGAACAGGGAATCAGCAAAATTTTGACCATCAATCTGAACGACATGGCGAAGCAGTTGAAACTAAACTGACGCGAAAGGACGTGACGTTATGGGATTCTTTGACAAGCTGAAAAAAATCACGAACAATGTTTTTGGCTCGGGCTTTACGGAAGCCGACGAGAACTTTTTCGACGAACTGGAAGAAAACCTCATACTCGCCGATGTCGGCATGGAGGCCGCCACGGACGCCGTAGAGGAATTGCGGAAGATTGTCAAGCGGGACAGTCTCCGCGACGCGGAGGAAATCCGCTGGACGCTCCGCGTAATTCTCGAGGGGCAGATGAGCGTCGGAGACCCCGAACTGAACTTGAAACCGTCCCCGGCTGTCATCCTGTTCGTAGGCGTGAACGGCGTCGGGAAGACGACCTCTATCGGGAAGCTCGCCTACTATCTGCGCCGGAGGAAGCGGAAGAAAGTGCTCTTATGCGCGGCGGACACGTTCCGGGCCGCCGCCGGGGAGCAACTCGAAATCTGGGCGCAAAGGGCCTCTTGCGACATTATCCGTCAGAAGGAGGGCACCGACCCCGGCGCGGTACTGTTCGACACCCTACAGGCCGCCAAGGCGCGTAAAATGGACGTGGTGCTCGTCGACACCGCCGGACGCCTGCACAACAAGGCGAATCTGATGGCGGAACTTTCCAAACTGCGAAAAATCATCGACCGCGAATGCCCGGATTCCGCGCGGGAAACCTTACTGGTACTCGACGCCACCACCGGACAGAACGGGCTCATTCAGGCGCGGCAGTTCCGCGACGCCGCCGGACTGACCGGGCTTGTCCTGACGAAGCTCGACGGCACCGCCAAGGGCGGAATCGTGATACCCGTCACAAAAGAACTGGGCGTCCCGGTGAAACTGGCGGGAGTTGGGGAGGCTATCGGCGACCTACAGCCGTTCGACGCCCGCGCCTATCTGGAAGCCGTCATTTGAGTACACGGAAAGGAGAGAGTGTCATGCTCAGAGAGGACGGGCGGCAGTTGAACGAACTGCGCCCCGTAATCATCACGCCGAACTACAGCAAATTCGCCGAGGGAAGCTGTCTCGTCGAGTGCGGCGACACGAAAGTGCTCTGTTGCGCGAGCGTCGGCTACCGGGTACCGTTCCACGTCCCGCGCGGCGAGGGCTGGGTCACGGCGGAGTATTCCATGCTTCCCCGCGCCAACCGCGAGCGCGAGAACCGCGACATTTCCAAACTGAAACTCTCCTCCCGCTCCGCCGAGATTCAGCGCCTCATCGGGCGTTCCCTCCGCTCCGCCGTCGACATGACCCGCTTAGGGGAGCATACGATTACCGTCGACTGCGACGTGATTCAGGGCGACGGCGGGACGCGTACGGCGTCCGTGACGGGCGGCTTTGTGGCGCTGGCGCTGGCGTGCCGGTGGCTCATGGAGGAGCGCGAGATTTTCGCGTCCCCGGTACTGCACTACGTGACCGGAATCAGCGCGGGAATCGTCGACGACTACGCCATGCTCGACTTGCGCTACAGCGAGGACAGCCGCGCGCAGGTCGACATGAATTGTGTCATGAACGAACTGGGCGAAATCATAGAAATTCAGGGCACGGGCGAGGGCCGCGCGTTCAGCGTCAGCGAACAGCAGGAGCTACTCCGCCTGTGCGCCAAGGGCAACAAGGAACTGCTGGCGATACAGCGTCAGGCGCTGGGGGGAAAATTGTAATGTCGGAAAAATTCGTACTGGCGACGCATAACCCGGGGAAACTCCGCGAAATGCGGGAGATTCTGTCGGAACTGGGCGTGGAAGTGGTATCGCCGGAGGAAGTCGGCCTGACGGTCGACGTGGAGGAGACCGGGGAGACGTTCGCCGAAAACGCAATGTTGAAGGCGAAAGCGGTCTGTATGCAGACGGGGCTCCCGGCTATCGGGGACGATTCGGGGCTCTGCGTAGACGTGCTCAACGGCGGGCCGGGGGTATACTCGGCGCGCTACGGCGGCGAGTCGATTTCCGACGAGGAGCGGAACAAATTACTGTTGGAGAGCGTCAAAGGACAGGGCCGCCGCGACGCGCATTTCACCTGCGCGATTGCCTGCGCGTTCCCGAACGGTGACACCCTCACGGCGGAGGAACACTGCAACGGCGTCATCAGCTATATTCCTATGGGGACGGGCGGCTTCGGCTACGACCCTGTATTCAGCTACCCGCCGAAACTGAAGACCTTCGCGCAAATGACGCCCGAGGAGAAGTCGGAGGTATCGCACCGGGGAAAGGCACTGCGGGCGTTCGCCGAAACGCTGGGGGCGTATTTAAGCGAGCGGGCCTGGAACGAATTGGAGGCCGAAAAGCAGCGCGCGGAAGAAGAGGCCGCGCCGACAACTCCGGAAACGGCGGAGGCCGCGACGGAGAAACCGGAAACGGCGGAAACTCCGCAAGCCGTGGCGAAACAGAGACCGAAAACGCCGCATCACCCGAACTACGGGCAGAAAAAGAAGAAGCGGAAGAGACATCACTGACCAACTGGGGGCTTAGCATGACACCGAAAGAACGTGCCCGCTTACGGGGGCTTGCGAACGGTATCGACACCGTTTTACAAATCGGCAAGGACGGAATCGGGGATACGCTGATTCACCAGGCCGACATCACGCTGGAGACGCGCGAACTTATCAAGGGGCGCGTACTCGATACCTGTATGGACTACACACCGCGCACGGCGGCGGAGGCGTTGGCCGAGGCGACGAACAGCGAGGTAGTACAGGTTATCGGGTCAAAGTTCGTCCTGTACCGCAAGAGGGAGGACGCGCCGCCCGCGCGGAAAGGGAACCGCCCCCGGAAAGCGGAAGCGTTCCAGAAGAGCGGCGGGCGCAATCCCCGCGACGCTAAAGCCGCCGGACAGCACAAGCCCCGCGACAACAACACATTCGGACGGCGTAAGCCGCACGACAACGGACAACGCAACCCCCGCGACACCCGCAACGGCGACGCCTCCGGACAGCGTAGGCCACAGAACAGCAACGCCTCCCGAAAGGCCAATCCCCGGAACAGTAGCGCTTTCGGACAGCGTAAGCCCCGCGACGGCGCGCGGCCCGACCGGAAAACGCGGAAGTGAGGATACCAACCCATGAAAATCGGCATTTACGGCGGCACCTTCAACCCGCCGCACCTGGGACATATCGCGGCGGCGCGGGCAGTCGTGGAAACGCTCGGCCTGAAAGAGCTGTACCTGATTCCCGCCGGACTGCCGCCGCATAAGACACTCCCCGCCGGGTCCCCCGAACCCGAACAGCGCCTTGCAATGACCCGTATGGCGGGCGAACTGCTCGGCGCGTCCACGCTCGACATCGAACTCCGCCGCGACGGCAAAAGCTACACCGTAGAGACATTGGAAACCCTGCGGGCGCGCTTCCCCGACGCGGAACTGTGGCTCCTCATGGGGACGGACATGTTCCTGTCCCTGCACAACTGGTACCACGCCGAACGGATACTGTCCCTGGCCGGAATCGCCGCCTTCGGGCGCTCCGGCGAGGACATCGACGCGAAATTCTCCGCTCAGCGCGAGACCCTCTACAGGAAATTCCCCTTTGCGCGTATCTTTACGCTCTCCGTGCCGGACGTTATCGACGTTTCGTCGACGGAAGTCCGGGAGACGTTGTCCCGAGGCGGCGGCGCGCGACTGCTTCCCCCCGCCGTCTACGGCTATATTCTCCGTGAGGGCCTCTACGGCACCAACGCCGACTTGAAGCGTTTGCCGTTGTCGCAACTCCGCCCCGTGGCGCTCTCCTGCCTGAAACACCAGCGCATTCCGCACGTACTCGGCACCGAACAGGAGGCCATACGCCTGAGCATCCGCTACGGCGCGGACGTGGAACAGGCCCGGCGCGCCGCGCTTCTCCACGACTGCACGAAAGCCTGTACGCCGGAGGAGCAGTTCGCCCTCTGCGCGCGCTACGGTATCGAACTCGACGCCGTAGAGCGCGGCAACCCCAAACTCTTACACGCCCTGACGGGGGCCGCCGTGGCCCGGGAGGTCTACGGTATGAATCGCGAAATCGTCAGCGCCATACGCTACCACACCACCGGACGGGCGCGCATGAGCCTGTTGGAGAAAATCATGTACCTCGCGGACTACATAGAGCCGTCGCGGGACTTCCCGGGCGTATGGGAACTGCGGCGCGCTTGTTATGAGGATATCGACCGCGGCCTTGCGATGGGCCTCGAGATGACGGTCCGGGAGATGGACGCGCGCGGGGAACCCTTGCACCGCGCGACACTGGAAGCTCTGGAGGATGTGAAAGGAACGAGATGAAGAAATACAATCAACAGTACACGCGAATGGGTGGCCGGTACAACTCCATGTATCAGCCGTATACCGCTAGCAGAAGGCGGAGAGGCAACAGAATCGTCCCGCTGCTGCTCATTATCCTGATGTTGCTGGTTCTGATTGCGCACACGCTCTGGCAGAAACTTTTCGTGCGGCCCGTGCTCCCCTCCACCCGCGAGACGGAGACGGAAGCGGTATCGCCCAACAACCGCATGGACGCCGTACAGACCGGGGAACTCCCCCCCGACGGCGATACCATCGACTACGGCGAGGGTATCCGGCCCCGCCAGGACGGCGTGCGCAAGAGCGAGGACTTCTACACCGTCCTGATACTGGGCCGCGACACCGGCGGCGGCGGAAATACCGATACCATGTTGCTTGTCAGCTACGACGTGACCAACCAGAAGGCCCACGTCATGTCGATTCCCCGCGATACCATGATTAACGTACCGTGGGACGTGAAGAAAATCAACTCCGTCTACAGCTACTTCGGCGGCGGGGAGAAGGGCATTCAGCAGGTCTACAAGGAGGTCTCACAGCTCGTCGGTTTCCAGCCTGACTTCAAAATCGTCGTCGAGTGGGACGCCGTGGAAAATATTGTCGACGCCATCGGCGGCGTCTGGTTCGACAACCCCTACCCCATGGACTACCACGACCCCAAGCAAGACCTTGTCATCGAACAGGAGCAGGGCTACCGCCTTCTGACGGGTTCCGACGCCATGCAGGTCATCCGCTGGCGCGCCAACGACAACGACAGCCCCTACGGCTACCGCAAGCGTAACGGCGGTATCGGCGACGCCGGGCGCATGGAGCTTCAGCAAAGTTTCCTGAAAGCCCTCTTCCGGCAAATGCTGACGATTCAGAATGTCCGCAACATCAACAAAATCGCGAAAGTATGCGAGGAGAACGTCGACACCGATTTGACGTTCCAGAATATGCTCTGGTTCCTGCAAAAGGCCTTCATGGGCGGGCTGGGCATGGAGGACATCGAGTTTTTCACCATGCCCTGGTACGGCGTGAGCGTGTGGAGCCGCTCGTACAACCAGAATCTGTCCTACGTCTGCCCGCAGGCGAGTAATTTGCTGGAAATCGTCAATACAAAACTCAGTCCCTTCGTGGACGAGTTCGACCTGTCGGATTTGGACATCATGTCCGTGCGGAGTAACGGCACGCTCCGCTCCTCTACGGGGTACGTGGAGGATCGCGAGGCCACCAGAGTACGGAAAGACTGATTTCGGAAAGGAGTTTCTATGACACCGAAAGAACTTGCCATTATCGCGGCGAGGGCGCTGGACGACAAGAAGGGCCGCGAGCTGGCCGTCATCGAGATTACCGACCAGACCACCATCGCGGATTACTTCGTCATCGCGACCGGGACTTCGAGCACGCAGATTAACGCGCTCAGCGGGGCCGTCGAAAAGGCCATGGAGGAACAGGGCGGGGAACCCCTGCTTCACCGCGAGGGACACCGCGACGGAACGTGGGTTCTGCTGGACTACGGAAGCGTAGTCGTGCATATCTTCTCCGCCGAGGCGCGGGAGTTCTATTCCCTCGAGCGCCTCTGGAGCGACGGGAAGCGTATGGACCTTTCGTTCCTGCGCGAACAGTGACACAGAACAGGGGGCGGGTATGTATCGAATCATCGTCAGCGACTTGGACGAGACGTTGCTAAATTCCAGCAAGACGGTCTCCGACGAAAACCGGGCGGCCATCCGGGCCGCGCGGGAAATGGGTGTACGGTTCGTGCCCGCCTCCGGGCGCGGGTACCGGAGTATGGAACGGACGCTCCGCGAGCTTGACCTGTACGACCGCGCCGGGGAGTACGTGATTTCCTTCAACGGCGGCGCGATTACCGAGAACCGCGGAAACCGCCTGTTACACTTTCAGGGGCTTCCGTTCGCGGAGGCCGAGGAACTCTACCGCCGGGGCATGGAGTACGAGGTCTGTATCCACGTCTACACGATAGATACGGTGTACGTCTACAATTTCTTCTCGTGGGAACGGGATTTCCTCCGGGGGCGCATGGAAGTGGTAGAGGTACAAGACCGGAATCTGGACTTCCTCCGGGGACAGGAAATCGTGAAGTGTCTCTACATGAACACGAACCACGAGTATTTAACGGGAATCGCCCGCGACCTGTCGGACATCACGGGCGGCATGGACGTGAGCTACTCGTCGAACCGCTACCTGGAATTTAACCGGAAGGGCGTCAACAAGGGTTCCGGACTGCGCCGCCTGGCCGAACTGCTGGGCGTCGACATGCGGGACACGATTGCAATCGGGGACAACTACAACGACCTGACGATGATTCAGGCCGCCGGACTGGGCGTCGGCGTCGGGAACACCGTCGGGGAGCTGAAACCCCTCTGCGACTACGTCACCGCCGCCGACTACAATCACAGCGCCGTCGCCGAGGTGATTCACAAATTCGTTTTGACACAAGGAGGAGCAGAGCGCGCATGAAATACGATTTTACCGCCATCGAGGCGAAATGGCAAAAGAAATGGCTGGAAGTCAAGCCGTTTGCCGCCGTCAACGGCGACAAGACCCGCGAGAAGTTCTACGGCCTGATTGAGTTCCCGTACCCGTCCGGACAGGGCCTGCACGTCGGGCACGCCCGCCCCTTTACGGCTATGGACATCATCTGCCGCAAGAAGCGTATGGAGGGCTACAACGTCCTGTTTCCGATTGGCTTCGACGCCTTCGGGCTCCCCACTGAGAATTACGCCATTAAAAACCACATCCACCCCGCGAAAGTCACCCGCGACAACATCCGCAATTTCACGGCACAGCTCCATATGCTGGGCTACTCGTTCGACTGGGACAGAGTAGTAGACACTACCGACCCCAATTACTACAAGTGGACGCAGTGGATTTTCCTGCAACTCTTCAAGCACGGCCTGGCCTACAAGGCCTCCATGCCCGTCAACTGGTGTACGAGTTGCAAATGTGTCCTGGCCAATGAAGAAGTCGTAGAGGGCGTGTGCGAACGCTGCGGAAGCGCGGTGATTCGCCGCGAGAAAAGTCAGTGGATGCTTGCCATCACGAAGTACGCCGACCGCCTGATTGACGACCTCGACACCGTCGACTATATCAGCCGCGTGAAAATCCAGCAACGCAACTGGATAGGCCGCTCGGAGGGTACCGAAATTCGTTTCCCCACGTCCGCCGGGGATACGCTGACCGTCTACACCACGCGTTCCGACACGCTTTTCGGCGTCACGTATATGGTACTCTCCCCGGAACACCCGTTCCTGAAGCGGTGGCGCGACAAAATCGGGAACTGGGACGAAGTGGCGGCCTATCTGGACGAGGCCGCGCGGAAGTCCGACTTTGAACGCAGTGAGCTGAACAAGGACAAGACGGGCGTCCGGCTGGAGGGCGTCACGGCGACGAACCCCGTCAACGGCACGGAGATTCCGGTATTCGTCTCCGACTACGTGCTCATGAGCTACGGCACGGGCGCGGTCATGGGCGTACCCGGACACGACCAGCGCGACTGGGATTTCGCCACGAAATTCGGCCTGCCTATTGTCGAAGTCGTCAAGGGCGGCGACATCACGAAAGAGGCGTTCATTCTCAAAGACGATACGGGCATTATGGTCAACTCCGGCTTCCTCGACGGCATGACGGTCAAGGACGCGATTCCCGCTATGACGAAGTGGGTCACGGAACAGGGTATCGGGACGCCGAAGACGAATTTCAAACTCCGCGACTGGGTATTCTCCCGGCAACGCTACTGGGGGGAACCGATTCCCCTTGTCAGTTGCCCGAAATGCGGTTGGGTGCCGCTGGACGAATCCGAACTCCCGTTGCTGTTGCCGGAAGTGGAATCCTACGAACTCACCGACGACGGAGAAAGCCCCCTCTCCGCGATGACCGACTGGGTCAACACGACGTGTCCGAAGTGCGGCGGGCCGGCCAAGCGCGAGACCGATACCATGCCGCAGTGGGCCGGCTCCTGCTGGTACTTCCTCCGCTATATGGACCCCCACAACGACACCGCGCTTGCCTCCAAAGAGGCGCTCGAATACTGGTCGCCCGTCGACTGGTACAACGGCGGCATGGAGCACACCACCTTACACCTGCTCTATAGCCGCTTCTGGCACAAGTTCCTCTATGACATCGGGGCCGTCCCGACGCCCGAACCCTACGCGAAGCGTACCAGTCACGGGATGATTCTGGGCGAGGGCGGCGAAAAGATGTCGAAGTCGCGCGGGAACGTCGTCAACCCCAACGACATTGTGGCGCAGTACGGGGCCGACACCATGCGGCTGTATATCATGTTCGTGGGCGATTTCGAGAAGGCCGCGATTTGGTCTACGGAGGCCGTCAAGGGGTCGAAACGCTTCCTTGACCGCGTGTGGAATCTCGCCGAGGCGGCGTCCGATTCCGGGGCCGTCACGCCCGCAAACGAGGCCGCGCTTCACCGGACTATCAAGAAAGTCACGGAAGATATCAACGAACTGAAAATGAATACCGCCATTG
Organism: uncultured Oscillibacter sp.; assembly: GCA_946183175.1. Taxonomy (GTDB): domain Bacteria; phylum Bacillota; class Clostridia; order Oscillospirales; family Oscillospiraceae; genus Oscillibacter. The sequence goes on along the minus strand of CAMHBH010000046.1, from coordinate 828 downwards.
CCGCGATGATGACGCTGGTCAACGAACTGACTACAAACGGCTGTTCGCGCGGCGACATGCGGATTTTACTGCTCCTGCTCAGCCCGTTCGCGCCGCACATCGTCGAGGAACTCTGGGAACGGCTGGGATTTGCCGAGAAATCCGGGCACATGGCCTGTCAGGAGGCTTGGCCGGAGTACGACGAGAGCAAGACCGTATCGAAGACGGTCGACATGGCCGTACAGGTCAACGGCAGATTGAAGGGTACCATTACGCTCCCGCCCGACAGCGAACAGGAAACCGTCATTGAGGCCGCGCGGCAGTTGGAGAAGGTTCAGCGCGCCACCGAGGGCATGAAACTTGTCAAGACGATTCTCGTCAAGAACCGCCTCGTCAACCTGATTGTCAAGCCGGAATGACGCCAACAGCGCCGTCTCCCGCGCGGAGCGGAGGCGGCGCAACGCGATTTGTCGCTTTTACGGAAAACCGCCGGAAACGACGCGCGCGGTTTGGCTATCTTACCGGAAAGCGTCCGGAATTGTCAATCTCAGGCGGAAATTACGGTAAACAAGTCCGCCCGGGCTTAGATTACTTTCATTCCATAAAGAAAAATTTGCCCTCAGCCGCAAAAAATCCTTGACAAGAACCGTCAAATTCCTTATAATAACTTTATTAGCCATTGACAGAGCCATTTGACAGGATGCGAATCCAGAACCCCAAGGCCGGATTGCGAATCATTGACAGAAGCGATTGACGATGGCCTTCTACGCGCCCGATGTGCCGGACGCTCCGGAGGGAGGGATTATAGATGTCTGAGATTCATGTGAAAGACGGCGAGTCCATTGACAG
>CAMHBH010000045.1 GCA_946183175.1 uncultured Oscillibacter sp. | reverse complement strand
AAGAAATTTTCTTTTTTTGACGATATTTTCCCGACATCCCGCGACGCGGGGCCCGTTTCCGTGGCCTCCCACAAAAAAAAAGAAAAGTTTTCGCGGAAATTTTCCGTCAGGGTACTGGAATTTCCCTGAAGATTTGTTATAATGAAAGAAAGAGACTGGGAGGGAGGCGTTCGCGTGCAGAGAGCGGTTTTGTTTTTCGAGCCCGACACGGTGCTGACAGGTGGTGTCAGGCCGCTTGCGCTGGAGACGGTACAGGGGCGGCCCGTGCTCTACTGGATGGCCCGCGCGCTGTCGGAACGCGGCGTAACGGAGCTGTTCGCCGCCGCGCCGCCGCGCTTTGACGCCCAAATCCGGGCCTGTATGCCCCCGAACGTCGCCGCGACCGTCTCCGAACGGCACGAGGCGTTATTGGAGTTTCTCGACACGCCGGAGGCCGTCGCCGTACTCCCGCGCGCCGCTTTGCCCTTCCCGCAAATCGGCGCGGGGTTCGCCTACGCCGCCCCCGGGCTTACGCTCCGCCAGACCTGGGCCGCCCGCCTCACCAACGCCGTACAGGATGCCTCCCTCCTCCCCGGATGGGTGCCCCTATACGGCCCCGACACGTTGCGCGAACTGCAACCCATTTTCCGACCGTGACGCTTCCTTTCGGGAACCCGGCGGAATCAGGAATGCGCCGGAATTTCCGTATACAGGAAGACGAAAAAGTTTCGTCCCATTTCGCACGCGCGCGCCGGGACGTTCACATATAGCAGGTGCGAAAGTCTTTCGGAACTACAGAAAAGAGGGCGCTATTCATGATTTCTCACACCAAGGATTTCCTCTCCCACAGCAAAGACCTCAAGGTCTTCGCGGGTAACTCCAACCCCCAGCTCGCGCAGGCGATTTGCGCACAGATGGGTATCAAGCTCGGCGAATCGGAAATCGGCACGTTCTCCGACGGGGAGATTTTCGTCTCGCTCTACGAGACCGTGCGCGGCAGTGATGTCTTTGTCGTGCAGTCGACCTGCATGCCCGTCAACCGCAACCTCATGGAACTGCTCATCATCATCGACGCGCTCCGCCGCGCCTCCGCCAACCGGATAACCGCCGTGATACCCTATTTCGGCTACGCGCGGCAGGACCGCAAGACCAAGGCCCGCGACCCCATCACGGCCAAACTCGTCTCCAACATGATTACCCACGCGGGGGCCGACCGCGTTCTGGTCATGGACCTCCACGCCGCGCAGATTCAGGGCTTTTTCGACATCCCCGTCGACCACCTCCAGGGCGGCGGAATCTTCGCCAAATACTACGCAAAAAAGTTCGGCACCGAGTGCGACAACATGGTAGTAGTCTCGCCGGACGTGGGCTCCGTAGGGCGCGCGCGGGCGTTCTCCCAGAAGATTCACGCGGGCCTCGCCATCGTGGACAAGCGCCGCCCCCGCGCCAACGAGAGCATGGTCATGAACGTCATCGGCGACGTGAAGGGCTACGACTGCATCCTCGTCGACGACCTCATCGACACCGCCGGGTCTCTGTGCAATGCCGCCGAGGCGCTTGTCCGGAAGGGCGCGCACAACGTCTACGCCTGCGCCTCGCACGGCGTCCTCTCCGGGAAGGCCATTCAGACTATCCAGAACAGCCCCATTCAGGAACTCGCGCTCCTCAACACGATTCCGGCCCCCGCCGGGGCCGCCAACTGTACGAAACTCCGCTATCTCGATTCCGCCCCGGTATTCGCGGAGGCCATCGAGCGCATTTTCCAGAATCTGCCGTTCTCGTCCATGAGTATCTGACATATCCACAAGTACACACGTCACAAGGCGGGGAAAGTTCTTTTCCCGCCTTTGTGGGCGTATTCTGAACCGAAAGGAAATCGTATGCTGTTCGGAACATCATCAGGCGTCGAATGGATTGTGGCTGGCCTCGGCAATCCCGGCGCGCAGTACGCCAATACCCGCCACAATATGGGCTTCCTGACCGTCGACTTACTCGCGGAGGAGTGCAAAGTACGGCTGAACCGCGTCAAGTTCAAGTCGGCCTACAATATCTTCCAGTTCGCCGACGCCAAGTGCCTCGTCATGAAACCACAAACCTACATGAACCTCTCCGGGGAGGCCGTCGGGGAGGCGGCGCGCTTCTACCGCGTCGACCCCTCGCGCGTGCTCGTCATCTTCGACGACATCTCGCTCCCGGTGGGGAAAGTGCGCGTGCGTCCGTCGGGCTCCGCCGGGGGGCACAACGGAATCAAGAACATCATCGCGCATTTGGGGACACAGGATTTCCCGCGCGTGAAAATCGGCACCGGGGCCCCCGAATCCGGCGGCGACATGATTGGATGGGTCACGGGCGAACCGCCCATGAAGGACAGGGAAATCTTATTCGAGGCGTTCGGGCGGGCCGTCCGGGCGGCGGAGTGCGTCATACGCCACGGCTGTCAGCGGGCTATGAACGACTTCAACGGCTGAACCCCTCAATATGACACTACCCGGAAATGCCCCCGCGCGGCTTGGACAAATCAAGAGGGGCAATTGGAATCTATCTCTAGGACAGGGACGTTATGACTGAAACTGGTATGCTTACATTCCTCCGGCAACTGGACACCGTGCCGGAAATCGCCGAACTCATCCGGCAGGTCGAACGCGGGGACAGTCCGTCCGCCGTGACGGGTGTCCAGCCCGTACAGCGTGCTTGTGTCGGGGCGGCTGTCGCGTCCGCGACGGGACGCCCCGCGGTTTTCGTGTGCGGCGACGAGCGCGAGGCCCGGCAACTCTCCGCGGACTTGTCCGCGCTGACCGGGGAATCGTGCGTGACACTCTCGGCGCGGGAGTGGGATTTCCACCCGGGCACGGTGGCCTCCCGGGAATGGGAGCGGCGGCGTATCGCGTCGCTGTGGCGCATGGCCTCGGGCGACGCGCGGGTAATCGTCGCCGCCGCCGACGCCCTCCTGCAACGTACGCTCCCCCCGGAGCGTCTGCTGTCGCTGTCGGTGCAACTCCGCATGGACACCCGCGCCGACTTGCCCGAACTGGCCCAGCGCCTGACGCTCGCGGGTTACACCCGTTGCGCGGAAGTAGAAGGCCCCGGACAATTCGCCTTGCGCGGCGGAATCCTCGACGTATTCTCCCCGCAGATGGAACGCCCCGTGCGCTGTGAGTTCTTCGGCGACGAAATCGACTCTATGGGCCTGTTCGACCCCGCCACACAGCGCCGTACCGAAAACGTGTCGTCGGCGCTAGTACTCCCGGCGGCGGAAGTCCTCCCGCGCTGTGCGGAGAATCTCCCCGGCACGCTGGAAAAACTCGCGTCGCACATCGCGCGACGCCGCCCCGCGCTGTCCGAACGCCTCCGCGCCGACGCCGCGCAGTTCCGCGACGGCACCGCCCCCGGCGGAATCGACCGCTACCTGTGCGCGGTCTACCCGGAAGTCACGACGGGCCTGCACTACCTCCCGCGCGACGCGCTGATTGTACTCTGCGAGTGCGGGCGCGTGGAAGAACGGATACGGGGCGCGCTGACGCAGACGCGGCAGGATGTCGAAACCCTCATGGAAGCGGGGCTAATGGCGGGCGAGTTCGGCAACGTACAGCTTGCCGCCGACGATTTCTATACCGCCCTGAAAGAGTTCCCCGTGATTATGGCCAACTCCCTCCCCACGTCGCGCTACCCGCTCCGCCCGCGCGGCCTCGTACACATCAACGCGCGGCAGTTGAGCTCCTACGGCGGGAGCCTCGAAACCGCCGCCGCCGATTTGGAACAGTATCGAAACTCGGATACCGCCGTTTTAGTCCTGTGCGCCTCCGACAGCCGCGCTCTGAATCTGCACAGACTGTTAGAGGACAGGAATATTTTCTCGGCGCTGTCGCTGAAGGGCGTCACCATGCCGCAACCCGGGGAAATCCGTATCGCCCTCGGGGCGCTCTCCGCCGGGTGTGAGTGGCCGTATCTGAAACTCGCCGTCATGACGGAGGGACAGCTTTTCGCCACGCCGCAGAAGGCCCCCAAAGTACAGAAAAAGGCGTCCAACCGTCAGAAACTACAGTCCTACTCCGACCTGTCGCCGGGGGACATCGTCGTACACGAACACCACGGAATCGGGCGCTTCGCCGGAATCCAGCGTATGCCCGTCGACGGCGTGGAGAAGGACTACATCAAAATCGACTACGCCGGCGGCGACTGCCTCTATGTACCCGCGACACAGCTTGACCAGGTGAGCAAGTACATCGGCGGCGGGGAGGATTCCGCCCCGGCGCGTCTCAACCGTCTGGGCGGCACCGACTGGGCACGGCAAAAGAGTAAGGCCAAGAAGGCCGTGCAGGATTTGGCGAAAGGCCTTACACAGCTTTACGCCGAACGTCAGCGGCGGCCCGGGTTCGCGTTCTCGCCCGATTCGACCTGGCAAAAGGAATTCGAGGAGGCCTTCCCCTACGAGGAGACCGACGACCAACTAAAGGCAATCGAGGAAATCAAGCGCGACATGGAGACCCCCCGCCCCATGGACCGTCTTCTATGCGGCGATGTCGGCTACGGCAAGACGGAAGTCGCGCTCCGCGCCGTCATGAAGTGTATTTTAGACGGCAAACAGGCCGCGATTCTCGTACCGACGACCGTCCTTGCGCAACAGCACTACGCCACCGCGCGCGGGCGCTTTCAGAATTACCCCGTGCGTATCGAGACGCTTTCCCGCTTTACGCCCCCGAAAGAGGCGCGGCGGATTCTGTCGGCCACGCGCACGGGCGGCGTCGACCTGCTCATCGGCACGCACAAACTGCTACAGAAAAGCATGTCCTTCCACAACCTCGGACTGCTCGTCATCGACGAGGAACAGCGATTCGGCGTCACGCACAAGGAACGGCTAAAAGAATTAAGCCGACAGGTCGACGTGCTGACGCTCTCCGCCACGCCGATTCCGCGCACGTTGAATATGGCCCTGTCGGGCCTCCGCGACATGAGTACCATAGACGAGCCGCCCGCCGGGCGTCAGCCCGTACAGACTTACGTCATGGAGCACGACTGGGGCGTCATTGCCGACGCCATGCGCCGCGAACTGGAGCGCGGCGGACAGGTCTACTATCTGCATAACCGTATCGAGAGTATCGACAGCACGGCGGCGCATATTCAAGAACTGCTCGGGCCGCAAGTGCGGGTAGTCACCGGACACGGGCGCATGGGCGAACAGGAGCTTTCCGAAGTCATGCGGCGCATGGTCGACGGGGAGGCCGACGTGCTTGTCTGTACGACGATTATCGAGACCGGAATCGACATTCCGAACGTCAACACGCTGATTATCGAGGACGCCGACCGGATGGGCCTGGCGCAGTTGCACCAGATACGCGGGCGAATCGGGCGGAGTACGCGCCGCGCCTACGCCTGGATGACGTACAAGGAGGGCAAACTTCTACAGGAAGTCGCGGCGAAGCGTCTGGCGGCTATCCGGGAATACGTGGAATTTGGCTCGGGGTTCAAAATCGCCATGCGTGACCTGGAAATCCGCGGCGCGGGGAATCTGCTCGGCCCGGAGCAGTCCGGGTACCTCATGACGGTGGGCTATGACATGTACCTGAAACTGCTGGAAGAGGCCGTTTTAGAGGAGCAGGGAAAGCCCCGGGAAATCGAATGCGCGGCGGACTTGACCGTCAACGCGAACATTCCGGAGAAGTACGTGCCCTCGGCGGAACAGCGCATGGACTTGTACCGGAGAATCGCGGCCATCCGGGAGGACGACGACGCCTCCGACTTGCTCGACGAGTGTACGGACCGCTACGGCGACGCCCCGAAACCCGTACTGGCCCTGCTGGACGTGGCGTTACTCCGCGCGGCGGCGGCGCGGGAGGGCGTGTCGGACATCTCGCAGAAGGGCGACGAAATCCGCTTCACGCTGGCCGAATTCCGCGCGGAGGCGGTGGTCGCGCTGTGCGGACTGAACAAGTACCGCCGCCGCCTGACGCTCTCGGCGGGACAGCCTCCCTCCCTGACATTGAAACTCCCGAAAGGGGCCGATTCCCTCGACGCCGCCCGCGAATTAGTCGACGACTTGCGCCTGTCGGGGGCCGGGAACGCCGCCTCGCCTACTTGAAGCTGATTACCTCTCCCGTCAAAACGGGGGAGGCTTTTTACTGCCCTTGCCCGCTGTGCGCGGATTTGTCAACAATTTCGCGTTTCGGGATTGACAAGCGCGTTGCGGGCGCGTATAATGTGCCGGATACGTGTCTTGACACCTGTCCAACACACCACGAGAAAACGAGGAATCTTTATGGGACGCTTCACAAACTTCCTGCGCCGGAAGAACATCGTCTTTTCGGCGCGGCGCTACGGTATCGACGCACTCGGCGCTATGGCCCAAGGCCTCTTCTGCTCCCTGCTCATCGGTACCATCATTCGCACCCTCGGGCAACAGCTCCATGTCGCCTACCTGACCGATATCGGCACGTATGCAATGTCGGTCTCCGGGCCCGCTATGGCGGTTGCTATCGGCTACGCGCTTCAAGCTGACCCTATGGTACTCTTTTCGCTTGCGGCTGTCGGCTACGCCGCCAACGCCGAAGGCGGCGCGGGCGGCCCCTTGGCCGTACTCCTTATCGCTATCGTCGCGGCGGAGTGCGGCAAGGCCGTCTCGAAGGAAACCAAAATCGACATTCTCGTGACCCCGGCGGTGACGATTCTCGTCGGCGTGGCGCTGGCGAAACTCGTCGCGCCGCCTATCGGAGACGCCGCGCGCGCGTTCGGACTTCTCATCGACCGCGCAACCCGTCTGCAACCCTTCTGGATGGGCGCGGCGGTCTCGGTACTCGTCGGCGTCGCGCTGACGCTCCCGATATCCTCCGCCGCGATTTGTCAGGTACTTTCCCTGACAGGCCTCGCGGGCGGCGCGGCGGTCGCGGGCTGTTGCGCGCAGATGGTCGGATTCGCGGTGATGTCCTTCCGCGAAAACCGCTGGGGCGGACTGGTCAGCCAGGGCCTCGGTACGTCCATGCTCCAAATGCCGAACATCGTCCGCAACCCGCGAATCTGGATTCCGCCGACGCTCGTTTCCGCCCTGACAGGCCCTCTCGCGACCTGCGTCTTTCGGCTGGAAATGAACGGGGCCGCGATTAACTCCGGTATGGGCACCTGCGGGTTATGCGGGCCAATCGGAGTTTGGACGGGCTGGCTGTCGCCGTCGGAAGAGGCGCTCGCGAAAGGCGCGGCGGCGCTGTCCCCGGGCGCATTCGACTGGGCCGGGCTGTGCCTGATTTGCGTCGTACTCCCGGCGGTTCTCACGCCGTTACTCTGTCAGGCCTGCCGTCGCGCCGGGTGGATAAAGGACGGAGATTTGACGCTGTAAAAACGGACGCGTCACGAAATAGCGGTTGCGTTCCGGTCAGAAATGTGGTAAAATAGGCCAAAGCCGCACACGGAAAGGAGGCCTATTCATGAACCGTTACACAGTCACCATAGACGGGGCGGAGTACGACTACCCCGCCCGGACGCCCTACGCGCAAATCGCCCGCGACATGCAGAGCCGCTACCCCGACGACATCCTGCTGGTCAACCGCGACGGGAAGCTCCGCGAACTCCACCGCCACCTCGACCGCGACTGTAATCTGAAAATGATTACCGCGCGCGACAAGCCCGGAATCCAGTCCTATGAGCGTTCCGCCGTCTTCCTGCTCCTGAAAGCCTTCTACGACACGGCGGGCACGGAGAACGTGGAACGGGTTGTAGTGGAATTTTCGCTCAGTAGCGCGCTGTTCCTGCGGGCCTCCGGCAACTTCGACCTCGACGCGAATCTGCTGGCGCGGGTGGAAGCGCGTATGCGGGAACTCGCCGCGGCGGATTTGCCCATTGAGAAGCGCGTACTGCCCACAGACGACGCTATTGAGCTGTTCCACAGTCAGCGCTTCGAGGACAAGGCGCGGCTGTTCCGCTACCGTATCGACTCCCATGTCAACGTCTACACCCTCGACGGCTTCTCCGATTACTTTTACGGCTATATGCTCCCCAGTACGGGCTATTTGAAGGTGTTCGCGCTGGAACCCTACGAGGACGGCTTTTTATTGCGTTTGCCGTCCATGCGCGACCCGTCGAAAGTCGGGGAGTTCAGCCCGTCGCGGAAGGTCTTCCAGACCCTCCGCCACGATACCGGACACGCCGCCGCGCTGGGTATCAGCAACGTCGGGGAGTTGAACGACCTGATTGCCCGCGGCGAATCGGATGGCCTGATTCTCACGCACGAGGCCCTCATGGAAAAGCGTATCGGCGACATCGCGCAGACGATAGCGGCCCGAAAGGATGTGCGTTTCGTCATGATTGCGGGGCCGTCGTCGTCGGGCAAGACTACGTTCTCCCACCGCCTTTGTACACAGCTCCGGGCGTGCGGCATGCGCCCGCACCCCATCGCAACCGACAATTACTTTGTCGACCGCGTGAACACCCCCCGCGACGAGAATGGCAATTACGACTTCGAGGGCCTCGGGGCCATGGACGTGGAGCAGTTGAATCAGGACATGTCGCGCCTGCTGGCGGGGGAGACCGTCGAGATTCCCAGCTACAATTTCAAGAAGGGCTGCCGGGAGTACAACGGCGACTATCTGACGCTTGGCCCGCAGGATATTCTTGTAATCGAGGGCATCCACTGCCTGAACGACGCGCTGTCCTACACGCTCCCGCCTGAAAGCAAGTTCAAGATTTACATCAGCTGTCTGACGGTGCTCAACGTCGACGACCACAACCGGATACCGAGTACGGACGCGCGGCTGTTGCGGCGAATCGAGCGCGACGCCCGCACGCGCGGACACAACGCACAGGCGACAATCCGCATGTGGCCGAGCGTCCGGCGCGGCGAGGAGAACAATATTTTCCCGTACCAGGACAGCGCCGACGTGGTTTTCAACTCGTCGCTGATTTTCGAGACCGCGCTGTTGCAGGCCTATTTGGAGCCGTTGCTGTTCGCGATTCCGCGCGACAGCGAGGAGTACACGGAGGCCAAGCGGCTGTTGAAGTTCCTGAACTACTTCCTCCCGCTCCCCGACGACATGGTGCCGACTTCCTCCATTGTGCGGGAGTTCATCGGCGGCGGGTGCTACAACATCTGAACAGTCCGGCGCGTTCCGTTCGGGACGCGCCGGAAGCGGTCGCTACGCGACACCAACCCAGTACAGAAAGCCGGCCTTCTCCCGCCGGAAGTCCCGCGAAAGCCTCCCCGTATTGTCGCCGTAAGGCGACAATACGGGGAGGGGCTTTGCCAAGAATCTCTTTACATATACGCCATACCAAAGATTTGACATCGCACACAGCATTCGCTATACTGACAGAAACCGACATGGGAGGCGATATTCTCTTGAAGCTCATTCATCTTTCGGACTTGCATTTGGGCAAGCGTCTCGGCGAACGGAATCTCATAGAGGACCAGCGCGACATTCTGCAAAAGATTCTGGCCGTCATCGACGCCGAACGGCCACACGCCGTCCTGATTGCCGGCGACGTGTACGACCGCTCCGTGCCCCCGGCGGAGGCCGTACTGCTCCTCGACGATTTCCTTACGCGTCTTGCGGGGCGCAATCTCCCGACGTTTCTTATCAGCGGGAACCACGATTCGGCGGAGCGGCTTTCGTTCGGGGCGGCACTCATGGAGGGAAGCGGAATCCATATCGCGCCCGTTTACGGCGGACAGGTCTCCCCCGTGACGCTCTCCGACGAGTACGGCCCCGTCCATATTTACTCTCTCCCGTTCGTCAAGCCCGCGCATGTCCGGGAACACTTCCCCGACGCCGAAATCGCGTCGTACACGGACGCCCTGCGGGTAGCTGTAGAGCAGATGGGCGTACAGGCCGCCGAACGTAACGTACTTATCGCACACCAGTTTGTGACGGGCCGCGACGGCGCGGATACCCCGGAACGCTCCGATTCCGAAAACGTCAGCGTGGGCGGCCTCGACAACGTCGATTTGTCGGTGTTCGCGCCGTTCGACTACGTCGCCCTCGGACACATCCACAAGCCGCAGTACGTCGGGCGGGAGACCGTGCGCTATTGCGGCACGCCGCTGAAGTATTCGTTCTCGGAAGTCCGGCAGGAGAAGTCGGTAACGGTCGTCGAATTCGGACCGAAGGGTTCGCTGACACTCCGGACAGTCCCCCTGACGCCGCTCCACGAAATGCGCGAATTGCGCGGCACTCTGCGCGAAATCCTCACGGCGGAACGCTCCGACCCCCGCGCCGACGACTATTTCCGCGTGATTCTGACGGACGAGGAGGAAGTACCGGACGCAATCGGCAAACTGCGCACGCTCTGCCCGTATGTGTTGCGTCTGGAGTACGACAACGCCCGGACACGCGCGGCGGTACGCCTGGAGGCCCCCGACGTATTGGAGGGGAAGTCTCCGGTAGACCTGTTCGCGGAGTTCTACGAACAGCAGAACGCCCGCCCGATGAGCGCCGAACAGCGGGCCTTCTGCGAAAAGCTCATGGAGGAAATCGAGGAGGCGACAGCATGAGGCCGGTCAAACTGACGCTTTCGGCGTTCGGGCCGTACGCGGGGAAAACCGTGCTGAATCTGGACAGGCTGGGCCGTCAGGGCCTGTACCTGATTACCGGGGACACCGGCGCGGGCAAGACGACGATTTTCGACGCCATCGCCTACGCGCTCTACGGCGAGCCGAGCGGCGAGAGCCGCAAGTCGGACATGTTGCGCTCGAAGTACGCCGACGAGGCCACGCCGACGGAAGTCACGCTGGAATTTCTGTGCGACGGCAAGTCCTACACCGTCACGCGTTCCCCGGCGTGGGAGCGTCCGAAGAAGCAGGGGCGCGGGAAGGTCAAGACGGCGGTCTCGGCGGAACTCCGCTTCCCCGACGGGCGAATCGAGACGGGCGCGACGAAGGTCACGAAGGCCGTGCGCGACGTACTCGGCCTCGACCGCGAACAGTTCTCACAGGTCGCCATGCTTGCGCAGGGCGGTTTTATGAAGTTCCTGCACGCCAAGACCGACGCCCGCACGGAGATTTTCCGCGAGATATTCAAAACCGGGTGCTACGAGAAGTTTCAGGAACGTTTGAAGCAGGAGGACAAAGCGCTCGAACAGCGTCTCGGAGAAGTACGGGCGAGTGTGCGGCAGTACCTGGACGGGACGCGCGCGGAGGAAATGGAGGCGTTCCGGGCCGGGCCCCTGACGCTCGACGACATCGACGAGGCCGTAGAGGTTCTGCAAGCGCTGATAGAGCGCGACGGGGCCGAAGAAACAGCAGTAGAACAGGAAAAACAGGAAGTCGCAAAGAAGCTGGACACGGTCAAGCTGGAACTCGAACGCGCGAAGCGTCTGGAAGAAATCCGGAATCGTTTGGAGGAGACGAAAGCGCAGTCCGACACACTGGGCGCGGAGTTAGAGCGCCGCGAAGGGGTATTACGGGCGGAGACAGAGCGTCAGCCGGAGTATGAGCGCCTGGGCGGGGAGGCCGCCGCGCTGGAAACGCGTCTGCCGGAGTACGCGAAGCGGGAGGCGCTGAAAGGGGAGTTGTCGAAGCTTTCGCGGGCGCTGGAACGGAACCGCAGGGAAGCGGACGCGTCGGGAAAGGCGCGGGAGGCGCAGTCGGCGCAACTGGACGGATTCCGGGAGGAGCGCGCCGGATTAGAGGACGCCCCCGCGCGGCAGGAGGCCTTGAAGGCGGAGCGCAAGGACACCGAAGCATGGAAAAATGACCTGACGGCGTTCGGGAGCGACGCGGCGGGGTATCATGACTTGGAACAGAGAGTAGCCGCCGCGCAGGAGGCCTACCGGGCGGCGATGGACAAGGCCCGTAAACTGCAGGCGGAGTATGACGCGCAGAATCAGGCGTTCTTGGACGAACAGGCGGGCATTCTGGCGGAGACGCTGAAACCGGGCGAGGCGTGCCCGGTATGCGGCTCTCTAGAACACCCGCGCCCGGCGGCGAAGTCGGAGACGGCCCCGACGGAGGCGCAGTTAAAGAAGAGCAAGGAGAGGGCCGACGCGGCGCAGTCGGAGGCCACGGAGGCCAGCGCGCGCGCCGGAAGTCTGAACGGACAGGCGGAGGCGTCGCGGGAGGCGTTGCGCGAACGCGGCGCGGCGCTGTTTTCGGACAGTCCGGACTTGGAGGACATGGAGGCGGAGCTTTCCGGGTACTTACTGAGAGTGGACGCGGAATTAAGGCATATTAGCGCACAGGAACGGGAAGTAAAGAAGCGTCTCCGGCGGCGGAAGGAACTCGACGAGGAAATCCCCGCGCGGGAGGCCGATTTGCAAAAACTCGAAGAAAGTCTCCGGGAACTCGAACAGCGGATAAGAGCCGACAGCGCCAGTACGGAGGCGCTGTCCGCGCAGTTGCGCGACATGGACGCCGCGCTACAATACGACAGCGAGGCCGCCGCGCGGGCGAGAATCGAAGCGCTGGAGCAGTCGCGGGAGGCCATGCGCAAGGCACTGGAGCGCGCGCGGAAGTCCGTCGCCGACGGACAGGAGGAGGCGAACCGTCTCCGGGGGAGCGCGGCGGAATTAGAAGGACAGCTTTCGGCGGAGGAAATGCCCGACCGCGAGGCGCTCGACGCGGAGTTTGCGACGCTCTCCGGGCGCGCCGGGGAAGTCGAAAAGCGGCTTAAAGAATTAAGTACGCGCGTCAGCGTAAACGGCGACATGTGCGGGAAAATCCGCGCGCGCGGCGGGGAACTCCGCGACTTGGAGGAACGCAGTCAATGGGTACACGCGCTGTCGAGTACGGCGAACGGGAACCGGGGGCGCGGCGTCAAGCTGGAGACTTACGTACTCATGACCTGTTTCGACCGAATCCTGCACCGGGCCAACCTGCACCTGAGAATCATGTCGAACGAGCAGTACGAGCTACGGCGGCGGGACATTTCGGAGGCCAAACAGGGGTTAGAGCTGGATGTCGTCGACCACTACAACGGCACAACCCGCGACGTAAGCACGCTGTCGGGCGGGGAATCGTTCCAGGCGTCGCTCGCGCTGGCCCTGGGGCTGTCGGACGAGATTCAGTCGTCGTCGGGCGGCGTCCGCCTCGATACGATGTTCGTCGACGAGGGGTTCGGCTCCCTCGACCCCGACGCGTTGCAACAGGCTATCCGCGCCCTGCTCGGGCTCGCCGAATGCGACCGCCTGATTGGCATTATCTCGCACGTCGACGCGCTCAAAGAACAGATTGACCGACAAATCCTCGTCAAAAAGGAGGACAGCGGCGGGAGCGTGGTTTCCATCCGGATTTGAACAAGGCGGCCCCCGCGATTGCGCGGGAGGCCGTCATAAAATTCCGCCGCCTCGGGCATACTGTTTCCAATTCTATCGGAAGCGGGTGGTCGTCATGAATTGGATACCCTGTGTCAGCGCATGCGCGTACCAGTCGGACGGGGTTTGCACGCTGGAGAGCGCGTCGCGGGTGGGGATGCCGTCGCCGGACGGCGCGTGCATCCACTTCATTCCCGCTGGCCCAGCGCGGCTCGAATCGCCTCACCGATATTTTTCGCCGGGAGCAGACGCAGTCCGGGAAACTCTCTCAGGCGTTCGGCGCGGCGGGCCGGAACCACGCACTGTCTGAACCCCAGGCGGTGAATCTCGGCTACGCGCTGTTCGAGGCGGTCGACGGAGCGCAATTCGCCCGTCAGGCCGACTTCCCCCACCGCCGCCAAATCCCCCGAAACCGCCCTGTCCAGGTAACTCGACGCGAGCGCGAGTACGGCGGCCAAATCCGCGGCGGGTTCCTCTACCCAAAGCCCGCCGACGATATTCAGATAGGCGTCGAAGGCGGAGACGCGCAGTCCGCCGCGCTTTTCGAGTACGGCGAGGAGCATGGCGGCGCGGTTGTAGTCGAAGCCGTTGCTTGTCCGGCGGGGGTTGCCGCCGGGGCACGTCGCGACTAACGCCTGTATCTCCGCGAGCACGGGCCGCGCGCCCTCCATGATACAGGTAACGCAAGTCCCGGGCACGTCCGTCGGACGCCCCGACAGTAAAATCTCCGACGGGTCGCGCACTTCCGACAGCCCCGCGTCGCGCATTTCAAAGACGCCGATTTCGTTCGTAGCCCCGAAGCGGTTCTTGGCCGCCCGCAGAATCCGGTAGGACGTGTGTTTGTCGCCCTCAAAGTACAGCACGCAGTCTACCATATGTTCCAGTACGCGCGGCCCGGCGAGGCCGCCTTCCTTGTTGACGTGCCCGATGACGAATACGGTGATATTCCGCTCTTTCGCCACGCGCATGAGCGACAGCGCGCATTCACGCACCTGACTGACGCTCCCCGCCGTGGAATCGAGGCCTTCTTTGTAGAGGGTCTGGATAGAGTCTACAATCAGGATATCGGGCTTTTCCTCGTCCACGCACTCTAAAACGTCTCCTAACGCGGTTTCGGAGACGACATACAGGTTTTCGTGTTCGACGCGGAGCCGCTTGGCCCGTAGCTTGATTTGCCGCTCGGATTCCTCCCCGGACACGTAGAGCACTTTCGAGAACTCGCACAGCTTCCCGCAGATTTGCAACATCAACGTGGATTTCCCGATACCGGGCGCGCCGCCGATGAGTACCAGCGCGCCCCGGACAGCGCCGCCGCCGAGTACGCGGTCGAGTTCGCCCATGCCCGTGGGAAAACGGACTTCCTCGTCCTCCGACAGTTCGGATATCGGGCGCGCCTTGCGGGGGCGGATTCCCCCGGAGCGGACTTCTGTCCGGCGCGCGGGCTTGTCGGGCTGTTCAACGACCGTATTCCACGCCCCGCAGGCCGGACACTGTCCGGCCCAGCGCACCGTCTCGTTGCCGCACTCCGTGCAGTAGAAGATTTTCTTTGCCTTCATGGTATCCCCTCTCCCGACAGGTACCGCAAGTAACCCGCCGCAATCGCCGCCGCGAGTTCCTTTTGGTAGCCTTCATTTGTCAGTTGCGCCGTCTCCCACGCGTTCGACAGGAAGCCGCACTCGACTAACGCCCCCGGCGCTTCCGCGTGCTTCATCAGGTATACCCCCTCCGGGATGGGGTATGCCTGTTTTTCGTTTCCGGCGTTAATCCCCGCGTTCAAAGACGCCTGTATGAGTTTCGAGAGCGTTTCCCCGCCGTCGCGGCGGTTCCAGAAGACTTGCGCCCCGCGCGTCACGGGCGACGAGGGCAAACTGTTCTGGTGTACGCTCAGCAGAACCGCGTTTTCCGTACCGTTGACGATTTCCACGCGCCGCCGGAGGTCCGACGACTTCCGCGCCCGGACAGTCGGCAGACTTGGGTCGCCGATGGACACGTCTTCCGTACGCGTCATGACCACGCGGCACCCGGTCAGGCGTAACAAATCCCGGACGCGGAACGCAATCGAAAGATTCAGGCCGCTTTCCGCGATTCCCACCGGCGATACCGCGCCGCCGTCCTCGCCGCCGTGTCCGGGGTCGAGTACGGCCACGGGCGGCGGCGCAATCCCGGACGCCGAGAACGCGCGCAAACTCCGTTCCCGCACAAGTCCCCGGCACAGCACACAGCATAATACCACAAAACACGCGCACAAGCTACCCTTGATTACCGTCGATTTCCGAACCGCTACCCACATCGGCGACACCCCCCGCGCTACTCTATGCCGCCCCTGTCGGCGCGTATGCCGAACCAACCGGGCGGCGCGGCATAGAATAGAGGGAACGCGTCACAACGCGGAATCTTGTCACAAGGAGGCATTCGCCGAACATGGAAAAGACAGCAAAGAATAAGCCGGAAGTGCCGGATTCGTCCCCGTCTCCCGATATTCCCGCCACGCCGGAAAAAACAGCGAAGAAGAAATCTTCCAAGGCGGAAGCGCCGGATTCGTCCTGTATCCCGGACGCTCCCACTACGCTGGAGGCTGTGGAGGCCGATTCGGTACTTTTGCCCGCGCCGAACGGCACAGCGCGGGGGAAAGCGCAAGTAGAGACCATGCCCAGGCCGTGCGGCGTCGACCGGGGCACCC
>CAMHBH010000044.1 GCA_946183175.1 uncultured Oscillibacter sp. | reverse complement strand
TACCCGGTTCTCGACGAGCACGAGCACGTCGTCGGGACGCTCTCCCGGTTCCACCTGCTCCGCCCGCGCCGGAAACGCGTCATTCTCATGGACCACAACGAGCGGGCGCAGTCCGTGCCGGGTCTGGAGGAGGCCAAGGTACTCGAAATCATCGACCACCACCGCCTCGCCGATATCGAGACGACAGGCCCTATCTATATGCGCAATGAGCCCGTCGGGAGTACGTGTACGATAGTCGCGGGGATGTACCAGGAAAAGGGCCTGATGCCTACGGAGAAATTCGCCGGACTGCTCGCGGCGGGTATCGTGTCCGATACGGTCATGTTCAAGTCTCCGACCTGCACACAGCGCGACAGGGACGTGGCCAACCGCCTCGCGCGAATCGCGGACGTGTCGCTGGACGAACTCGGGCGCGCTATCTTCTCCGCCACCAGCAGCGACGACAAGACCGTAGAAGCCATGCTCGGCACCGACTATAAAGAGTTCCATATCGCCGGGCACAGCCTCGCCGTCAGCCAGATTACGTGCATGGACTCCGACCGGGTTCTCAAGCGCAAGGACGAGTTCCTCGACGCCATGCGCGCCAACCTTAAAAAGCGGAAGCTCGATACCGTCGTACTGATGATTACCGACGTTTTACTCGAAGGTACGCAACTGCTATTTGTCGGCGACGATGAAAGTATCCGGCACGCGTTCAACCTGAAAGCGGATGTCGGCAACTGCGCGTTTCTGCCGAAAATCATGTCGCGCAAGAAGCAGGTCATTCCCACGCTGTCCGCCATGTGGGGCTGATTCCCGGAAGGAGAGGCTATGGACAAACAATCCCGCATTCGCAATTTCTCGATTATCGCGCACATCGACCACGGCAAGTCCACCCTCGCCGACCGCCTGCTCGAAAAGTGCGGCGCGGTGGAGGCCCGCCAGATGGAAAACCAGCTCCTCGACAATATGGACCTGGAACGGGAGCGCGGCATTACTATCAAGGCCCGCGCCGTGCGCCTGCTCTACCCCGCCAAGGACGGCCAGACTTATACGCTCAACCTCATCGACACCCCCGGACATGTCGACTTTCACTATGAAGTATCGCGCTCCCTCGCGGCCTGTGAAGGCGCGCTACTGGTCGTGGATTCCACACAGGGCGTAGAGGCGCAGACCCTCGCCAATACCTACCTTGCCATGGAACACGACCTCGAAATACTGCCCGTATTCAACAAAATCGACCTGCCCGCCGCCGACCCCCAGCGCGCCAAACAGGAAGTAGAGGACATTATCGGCCTGCCCGCGCTCGACGCCCCGGAGATTTCCGCGAAACTCGGTACCAATATCGACGCCGTTTTAGAGGATATTATCGCCAATGTCCCGCCGCCGTCCGGAGACCCCGACGCGCCGTTGAAGGCACTGGTTTTCGACAGTCAATACGACAGTTACCGGGGCGTCATCGTCTACTTGCGCCTGATGGAGGGCCGCTTACGCAAGGGCGGTACTGTACGGCTGATGGCGACGGGGGCCTCGTATCAGGTGGTGGAATGCGGGCACCTGCTCCCGCTGGGTCTCGAACCCTGTGACGTACTGGAGGCCGGGGACGTGGGCTACTTCACCGCGTCTATCAAGAACGTCGCCGACACGCGCGTCGGCGACACCGTCACGGACGCCGAACGCCCCGCCGATGAACCCTTGCCCGGATACCGCCCGATTCAGTCCATGGTCTACTGCGGAATCTACACCGAAGACGGTTCCCGGTATCCCGACTTGCGCGACGCCCTCGAAAAACTCCGCTTGAATGACGCCTCGCTGTCGTTCGAGCCGGAATCGTCCGTCGCTTTGGGCTTCGGTTTCCGTTGCGGCTTTCTGGGCATGCTCCATATGGAAGTCATACAGGAGCGCATCGAGCGGGAGTTCGACCTAGACCTCGTGACGACGTTGCCCTCCGTCATTTACGAAGTCACGAAGACCGACGGAACTACGGTTCGCGTCGACAACCCCCACAATTACCCCGACCCGGCGTCCATCGAACACGCGGAGGAACCCTATGTAAAGGTATCCATCATTACGCCCAACGACTACGTGGGGGCCATTATGCCCATGTGTCAGGACAGGCGCGGGCAGTTCAAGGATATGCAGTACCTCGACACGCGCCTTGTCGAGCTTCACTACGAAATGCCCCTCAACGAGATTATCTACGACTTTTTCGACACCCTCAAAGCCAGTACGCGCGGCTACGCCTCCCTCGACTACGAGCTTTCGACGTACCGCCCGAGCGAACTCGTAAAAGTCAACCTGCTTGTCAACGGCGAACAGGTCGACGCCCTGAGCTTTATCGCGCACAAGGACAAGGCCTATCCCCGGGCGCGGAAGCTGTGCGAAAAGCTGAAAGAGAATATCCCGCGGCAGTTGTTTGAAGTCCCGATACAGGCGGCTATCGGCGGGCGGATTATCGCGCGGGAGACGGTCAAGGCCATGCGCAAGGACGTACTCGCCAAGTGCTACGGCGGCGACATCACCCGGAAAAAGAAACTCCTCGAAAAACAGAAAGAGGGCAAGAAGAAAATGCGCAGTCTGGGAAGCGTACAGATTCCGACAGAGGCCTTTCTCGCCGTCCTCAAACTCGACGAGTGAGAAGGTAATCCGGGATGTTGAAATCAGTCTTTTACCGCGTCATGAACTGGATTTGCTACACGCTGTTTTTCTCGTTTCTGCCGATTATCATCAGTGTCATACTGGCGCTGATTTTCGAGTATGATTTCACCTTAGAGGATGTGCTGGCGGACCTGTTTATTACGGCTTGCGGGTTCGCCGTTGCAATCCTCCGTGACACCATCGGGAGCGTAGATATTATCGGACACTGTGTCCGCTTTCTGATGATACTGGCCTGCATTATTTCCTCTGTGATTTTTGGCGCACTGTGTATCACACAGGGAGAAAATACGTCTTTAAGTCCAGCTACGACGGAAAATCTGCTTTTTGCGGCGGGTACTCTTCTCATTGCGATTACGGTAGTGGGTATTTGTACGCAAATCTATATGGAATGGCTTTCATTCCATACGGATAGTGCGGAATAGTAGGGGTGGTACAATTTGGACAATGTAATTGTCATTACTACAATGCTGTTTCTTCTATTTGCTACGGTGGCAATTCTCCTCATGGTTCACGCCATGTTGCATAATTCTCCTTTAATGCCGTCAAGTGATGAGCAACCTCCATCGGACAGTCACTCTGATGAAACTGTAAAGTTGAGTAAGGACGACTTGTTTCCGATTCCTTATGATGATGACAGTGATTACCATACCGACAGTTTAGAATTGCATGATATTCAGAACTTTATCAAGGCAAAAGCTCAAATTGTCTATAATGGAAGAATTTATTCCATAGATACTGACCACTATATAATAGGTCACGATGAGAGTTGTAATTTGACCGTGGTGGAAAAAAGCGTATCTGGATATCACTGTAAAATTGACTATCAGGACAACACGTTTATGCTTGCAGATATTGACAGCAAAAACGGAACATATCTCAATGGCAAACGTGTTACAAAAAGCGCAGAACTTCACAATGGGGATGAAATCCGACTGGGGCTTGTCGCCGTGATATTCAAACGTCATTCCGATGACAATAACCCTCATGTTCTTGATGTTTCGGATTGGAACACGCCTTTGGAGGAATAAAATTGTTCTTTTTACGGAAACACAGGGTATCCTTAATAAGAGGCGCACGCGACGGCGTGCCGATTGGACTGGGCTATTTCGCGGTAGCGTTTTCGCTGGGAATCGCCGCCCGTAACGCCGGGTTGTCCGCCGTACAGGGCTTCTTTTTGAGCTTCTTCGGCATGGCCTCCGCCGGGGAATACGCCGCCATTACCGTTATCGCCGCCGACGCCGCTTACGTCGAAATGGCCCTCGTGACCCTGATTGCCAACGCGCGCTACTTGTTAATGAGTTTCGCGCTTAGCCAGCGTTTCGACCCCGCCGCGCCGTTACGGCACCGCCTCTTGGTCGGCTACTCCATCACCGACGAGCTGTTTGGTATCGCCGTCGCACAGCCCAAACCCCTCGACCCGTGGTACTGCTACGGCTCCTATCTCGTGGCGATACCGTCATGGGCGACGGGTACGGCAGTCGGCGTCATCGCCGGGAATCTGCTCCCGACACGCGTCGTCAGCGCGCTGAGCGTGGCGCTGTTCGGAATGTTCATCGCCGTCGTCGTGACCCCCGCCAAACGCGACAAAGTCGTCGGACTGTTCGCGCTGTTGAGTTTCGCGGCGTCCTTCACGGCCTCGCGACTTCTCCCAGCGCTGTCCGGCGGCACGCGCACCATTCTGTTGACGCTCCTGCTGTCCGGACTGGCGGCGGCGCTGTTCCCCGTACCCGACGACGACACGAAAGAGGCCCAATCATGAAACATCAAATCTGGCTCTATCTGGCTGTCATGGCCGTGGTCTGCTACGCCATCCGCGTACTCCCCCTGACGCTCCTCCGCAAACGGATTCAAAACCGCTTCCTGCGCTCCTTCCTCTATTATGTCCCCTACGTGACGCTCTCCGTCATGACGTTCCCGGCCATCGTGGAGGCGACGCGCTCCCCTGTCGCGGGAGGCGTCGCGCTCGTGCTGGGGATTGCGCTGGCGTGGGTCGGCGCGGGACTGTTCCCGGTGGCGGTGTCGTGCTGCGCGGTCGTGTTCGTACTCGAATGGTTTCTGGTGGCGGCATGACCGACGACATGGACGCCCTGCGCGACAGCATGACGGACGATATCGACGCCCTGCGGCGTCGCTTACGCGGACGCAAACCGGGCCTTCTCGGCGCGGCCCGCGCCTATGCCGTACTCTGTCCGCTTCTCGACGGCCCCGGCGGCCCCGAGTTACTCTACGAAGTACGGGCCGCCGGGATTCGTCAGGCGGGGGAGGTCTGTTTCCCGGGCGGACGTATGGAACCCGGCGAGACGCCGCTAGGGTGTGCCCTGCGCGAGACCGAAGAGGAATTGTCAATTCCGCGCGCGTATGTCACGCCGTTCGGGGAGTTGGATTTCCTGTGCAACCAGCGCGGATTTCTGTTGCACCCCGTCGCGGGCTACGTCAGCGCGGACGGACTGCGGCATTTGCAAGCGTCCCCGGCGGAGGTGTCGGAGACTTTTACCGTCCCGGTGTCGTACCTGCGCCGGACGCCGCCCGAACGCTACGCCTACGACCTGATTCCGCGTCCGCCCGACGATTTCCCCTACGAGGCGCTCGGGATACCCCGCGATTACCCGTGGGCGCGCGGACGCGTGGAGGTACCCGTATGGCGCTGGCACGGGCGCGTCATTTGGGGCATGACCGCCCGCATTACGGCACACCTCATCGGCCTGTAATACGCAAAAAGCAAGCCTTCCCTCGATAACGGGGGATGGCTTGCTTTCGTCCCTTATAGGGAAGGTATGACCGGATAGACAGTTCCGTAAGTCTTCGCAATTTCCGATTTATTTGTTTTAATCCCTTATAGGGAAGGTATGACGGCTTCCGTCTTCACGGTGGAGATTCCACAGAAGTAATTGTTTTAATCCCTCATAGGGAAGGTAGGTCGCCGCGAGACGATAGCCGTATTGTAACGGATTTGCGCTGTCCTGTCAAGCCCTTTTTCGGCGCAACGCCGGACGCCGTGCGGGAAAGGTGTCACAAGGGGCGGGACTACGCGCACACTTTGACAAAAATCTTGCGCCGGGGCGCTTGTCTTTCATGAAAAGATATGGTATCATGTCGGCAACGCGCCGGAGGCGTCCGGCGCAAATCCAGATTGGAGGAAAGCACCCATGAATGTGAAAAAAGTCCTTGCGCTCTTGCTGTCCCTGTGCATGGCCCTGTCGCTGGCCGCCTGCGGTGGCGGCGGCGGTGACGCCGCGTCCGGCGGCGACGATTCCGGCTCCAAGCCTGCCGGGGAAGTCTCCATTTTCTACTACACCTTCAACGACACGTATCTGTCCAGCGTCCGCTCCGCGATGGACTCCGCGCTCGCCGCCGCCGGGGTCAACTTCAACAACTACGACGGCAACAACATTCAGACCACCCAGACCGACTCCATTGATACCGCTATCGCGAAAGGCGCGTCCATCCTCGCCGTGAACCTCGTCGACACCGGCTCCAACGACGCCGCGCAGAATATCGTGGACAAGGCCAAGGCCCAGAATATCCCGGTCGTGTTCTTCAACCGCTCCGTGGAGGAATCCGTAGTCTCCAGCTACGACAACTGCGCTTTCGTCGGCACCGACTACACGCAGGCCGGCAAAATGCAGGGCGACATGATTGGCCAGTACCTCGTAGAGAACTACGACGCCGTAGACCTCAACGGCGACGGCGTGATTTCCTACGTCATGTTCAAGGGCGACGAAGCGAATCAGGAGGCCATTTACCGCACGCAGTACGGGCAGGAGAACGCCGACGCGGTTCTCACCGCCGCCGGAAAGCCCGCCCTGAAATTCTACGACGAGACGAATACAAACCGCTACCTCGTCGACCAGAACGGCGCGTGGTCGGCCCAGGCCGCTACCGACTATATGCAGACCATCCTCTCGCAGTATTCGGAGGCCAACAATAATATGGTCGAGTTAGTTATCGCCAACAACGACGAAATGGCCCTCGGCGCGATTGCCGCGCTCCAGAACGCCGGGTACAACTCCGCAGGCAAGACCGTCATCCCCGTATTCGGCGTGGACGCCACCGACGCCGCCCGCGCCGCCATCGACAACGGCAGTATGATTGGCACCATCAAGCAGGACGCCGAAGGCATGGCCAACGCGATTGTGACCATCATCACGAATTTCCAGAACGGCAACGACAAATTCGACGGCATCGACCCCGGCTACTTAGAGGGTACGTGGCGCGTCAATATCCCCTACTCCGTCTACACCGGAGAATAACGCTCACCGCACAGGCCGGAGTGTCCCGGATTCCCGGGGCGCTCCGTCCCATTCCGCGATAACAGGAGGGATACCATTTGTCTAACAATCCAACCGCGAATGACACGGTTCTTCTGCGCATGGAGGGCATTACAAAATCGTTTCCCGGCGTGAAGGCGCTCGACGGCGTGTCGCTGACTGTCCGGGCCGGGACGGTTCACGCCCTCATGGGCGAGAATGGCGCGGGGAAATCCACCCTCATGAAGTGCCTGTTCGGCGTCTACAACAAGGACGGCGGACATATTTACCTCGAAGGGAAGGAAATCAACTTCAAGAACTCCAAGGACGCCCTCGAAAACGGCGTCGCGATGGTACACCAGGAACTCAATCAGGCCCTGAAACGCAACGTCATGGACAATATCTGGCTGGGGCGCTACCCCATGAACGGCCCGTTCGTTTCCGAGGCGAAAATGTATCAGGATACCGTCGCGGTGTTCGACGACCTCGGAATCCACGTAGAGCCGACGACGATTATGTCGACCATGCCCGTATCGCAACGGCAGATGGTCGAAATCGCGAAGGCCGTCTCGTATAACTCGAAAATCATCGTGTTCGACGAGCCGACTTCCTCCCTTACGGAAGAGGAAGTAGAACACCTGTTCCGCATTATCAATATGTTGCGTGACCGGGGCTGTGGCATTATCTACATCTCCCACAAGATGGACGAGATTCTCCGCATTTCCGACGACATTACCGTCATGCGCGACGGCACATGGGTCGCTACCGAACCTGTCGCCAATATGACGATGGACAAGATAATCAAACTCATGGTCGGGCGCGAACTCACGAACCGTTTCCCGCCGAAAGAGAACGTTGTCAGTAAGGAAGTGTCGCTGTCCGTGCGGGGCCTGACGGGCATGTATTCGGCGCTGAGGGACGTATCATTCGACGCGCACAAGGGCGAAATCCTGGGCCTCGCGGGCCTCGACGGCTCCGGCAGAACCGAGACATTAGAGACGATTTTCGGGGCCGCCACGAAAAAGAGCGGAACTGTCACCCTGAACGGCAGGGACACCCCCAACCGTACCACAAAAGAGGCCGTCGCGAACGGCTACGCGCTTCTAACGGAGGAACGCCGCGCAACGGGGATTTTCGGCATACTGTCCATTCTGGAAAACACGGTCATTTCCAGTCTGAAGAACTATCTGCAAGGCGGATTTCTCAATCAGCGGAAGATGGAGGAGAGCACCGACTGGTCAATATCGGCCATGCGGATTAAGACGCCTAGCCAATCGACGCAGATACGCTCCCTGTCGGGCGGCAATCAGCAGAAAGTCATTCTGGGCCGCTGGTTGCTAACCAATCCGGAAGTGCTGTTACTCGACGAACCGACGCGCGGCATTGACGTGGGCGCGAAGTACGAGATTTATCAGCTTATCATCGACCTCGCCAAACAGGGGAAAACTGTCCTGATGGTGTCCTCGGAGATGCCGGAACTGCTGGGCGTGTGCGACCGGATACTGGTGATGTCGGGCGGGCGGCTGGCCGGGGAAGTCAGCGCCAAAACCGCGACGCAGGAAGAAATTATGACCCTCGCGGCCAAGTACGTCTAAGGAGGAATCAACGTGGCAGAACAAACGACTACCCCCAATTCCACGATAAAGAAAGGCCCCTTCCGCAAGATTCGCGCGGAAATCGACCACTTCAATACCCTTACCGGGAAAGACCGCCAGCGGTACATTACCGATATGCTGTTCAATAACGCGATGTACATCATTATCGTACTCGCGATTATCTTCATTGCGATTCGGGTACCGAGTTTCGTTTCGCTGTCCTCCATCGTGAATATCATCTCCCTGACGGCCTCGCGCCTCCCGATAGCGCTGGGCGTGGCGGGCTGTATCGTGCTGGCGGGTACCGACATCTCCGCCGGACGCGCCGTCGGCCTCGCGGCCTGTATCGCCGGGTCGCTGTTGACGACCGCCAACAAGATTTTCCCGGGTATGGGCGTACAGCCCCTCCCGCTTGTCATCCTGATTGTCATCGCCGTGGGCGCGCTGATTGGCTTTGTCAACGGCTTTTGCATGGCGAAATTCAAGCTCCACCCCTATATTGTCACGCTCTCGACGCAGTTGATTCTCTACGGTACGATTCTGCTTTACCTGAAAATGGGCGAAAACAACGGGCAGACGCTGTCCAGCCTGTCGGAAGGCTACCGGAATCTCGTTGCCGGGACGCTGTTCACTATTGGCACCGTCGCCGTTCCGCGCTACGTGCTCTATGCCATTATCCTCGCCGCGATTATGTGGGTTATCTGGAATAAGACCACGCTCGGAAAGAATATGTTCGCGGTCGGCTCCAACGAGGAGGCCGCGAACGTGTCCGGCGTCAACGTCATGCGCACGATTATTCTCGTGTTCGTCATGGCGGGCATTATGTACTCCATCACCGGATTCTTTGAGGGCGCGCGTATCGCCTCCATCAACGGCAACACCGGCTTCAACTACGAGGCCGACGCAATCGCGGCGTGTGTTATCGGCGGCGTGTCGTTCGTGGGCGGTATCGGCAAAATCAGCGGCATTATCACCGGAGTTTTGCTGTTGCAAATCATCTTCACCGGGCTGAACTTCCTCTCCGTAGACCAGAACATCCTCTACATTATCAAGGGCCTTGTCATTCTGGTGGCCTGCGCCATTGATATGCGGAAATACCTCGTCCGCAAGTAAGCCATGCCGGAAGAACACCGCCCGGAACAACCGGAATTGCGCGGGCTGTACCGTCACGTCAAAATCTCCGTGCGGACGCTCGATATTATCATCGTCGCGGGAATCGCCGCCATGGTGCTACTCGTCCTGTGGTCGGCGTCTGGCGGGGGCTACGCGGTACGCTTCGACGCGCGCGGCGGCTCGGATGTCCCGGCGCAGTCGGTGCGCTACGGGGAGGCCGTCGCGGAACCCGCGCCCCCCGAACGCAATGGCTATTCGTTCGGCGGCTGGTTCGCCGACGAGGCCTACAGTATCCCGTGGGACTTCCAGTCGAACCGCGTAGAGGGCGATACCACCCTCTACGCCTACTGGATTCCGGACTAACGACGCCCTCTCCCGGCGACGGGAGAGGGTACGTTTTGCGTCCGTGTTGCAAAAAACGTTTGCTCTCTCTATTGGAGAGGGCGCTTTGTTGTCGGCAACTGTCGAAAACGCGGGAAAATGTCCATTTTATGGCACTCCCCCGGCGGCCTGGAAAAAGTTTTCAAAAAGTTTTCAAATTTTTCTGCCTTTTCGGGCCGGAAATTTCAGAATTGCTATTGAAAAATTCCGCCCGTTGCCGTAAAATAGCGGAAAGCCGCAGACGGAAAGGAGCGTGTACGCCTTGCGGGTCATCACAGGCACGGCGCGGGGGAAACGCCTCCGCGAACTGGAGGGACAATCTACCCGTCCGACGACCGACCGCGTCAAAGAGGGACTGTTCAGCGCCATACAGTTCGATATCGCGGGCGCGCGGGTGCTCGACCTGTTCGCCGGGACTGGACAACTAGGTATCGAATGCCTCTCGCGCGGGGCGGAAACCGCGGTATTCGTCGATAATAATCCCAAGGCCGCCGCGCTTGTACGGGAAAACCTCCGGATTACGGGCCTCGACGACCGCGCGGCTGTCCTGCAAGCCGACGCGCTCGACTTCCTCGCCCGTACCCGCGAACGCTTCGACCTCCTCTTCCTCGACCCGCCCTACTTCTCCGGCCTGCTGGAAGAGGCGATAAATCGCGCCGCGGCATTTGACATTCTGAAACCGCGTGGTATAATAGTGGCCGAATACCCGGCGGGAGGGGTCTTCGCCGCGCCTCCGCCCCCGTTCCGCGCCGGGCGTACTTACCGCTACGGGAAAATCGCCGTCACGCTCTGCCGGCACGAGGATGAAATCACATGAAAATCGCCGTCTGTTCCGGGAGTTTCGACCCCATCACGCTGGGCCACTACGACGTAATCGCCCGAACCGCCGCCTGTTTCGACAGGGTGTGGGTGTGCGTCAGCCCGAACGCCGAGAAGAAAAATCAGATGTTCACGCCGGAACAGAAACTGATTCTAGTCCGGGCCGCCGTCGCGGAACTGCCCAACGTGCAAGCCGAACTCTACCCCGGTCTGCTCGCCGATTACGCCGTCGGCAAGGGCGCGACCGCCATCGTGCGCGGCGTGCGCGACGGTACCGACTTCGACGCCGAATACCAGCTCGCGTTGATTAACCGGGGCATTCACGAGGGCCTGGAGACGCTGTTCCTGCCCGCAAGCCCCCCGTGGCGACACTTCAGCTCTTCCATGGCGCGGGAGATGATTCGATATCGTCAACCGCTTGAAAACTATCTGCCCGGGGCCGTCATTCCCCTGGTGCGGGATATGATAAAGTAAAAGGAGAATGAACTATGGCCAATGAAGTAGATCGCCTGATTGACATGCTCTACGAGAAAATCGAGGAAGCGCGTCCCGTGGCCCTCCAGACCGGGATGTGCAAAGTCGACCGCGACGAGGTTCTTGACCTGTTGGACGAGCTGAAAGCGCAGTTCCCGGTGGAGTTCAAGCGCTCCCAGGAACTTTTGGCCGCCCGCGACAAGTTCAAGGACGAGGCCAAGCGCGAGGCCGACCGCATCGTCAGACAGGCGGAGCAGACCGCCCGGAAGATGGTCTCCGAAAGCGAAGTCGTCTACAAGGCGCAGGAGCAGGCACACCAGATTATCGCCCGCGCCGAGGAACGCGCCCGGCAGTTGTTCCAGGTGGCGAACGAGTACGCGGAAGACTCCCTCGCCCGCACGGAGGAAATCATCCAGAAGGCCGCCAACGAGGTCAAGGAGAACCGCGCGCGGTTCCGGACGGTTTCGGCGGCGCGGATTCAGGAGAAGCGCGAGAAAATAGCCCCGCCGCAGGAAGCCGCCAAGACCGACGCGTAAAAATATAGAATACGTGTTCCAGTTTTGCCGCCGGAAAGAAAAATTTTCCTTCTGACAGCAAAAAAAGTCTTGCCAATTCCGGAGAATGCGGATATACTGGACATAAGATTCGGCACAGCCCGAATTTACGGGAGGTGCCGAACGATGAGCGAATACCGTCACACGCCGGTCTTGCTTGACGCCTGTATGGAGGCGCTGTCCGTGCGGCCCGAAGGCCTCTACGTCGACGGCACGCTCGGGCGCGCCGGGCACGCGTCCGAAATCGCGCGGCGGCTGACTTCCGGACGCCTCGTGGGAATCGACCGCGACCCGGAGGCGCTGTCGGCGTCGGCGGAACGCCTCGCGCCGTGGCGCGACCGCGTGACGCTCCTGCACGGCTCGTTCGCCGACCTCGGCGCGCTCCTGGACAGTATCGGCGTCCGGGAGGCCGACGGCATGCTGTTCGATTTGGGCGTCTCGTCGCCGCAACTCGACGACCCCGCGCGCGGCTTTTCCTACCTCCGCGACGCCCCGCTCGACATGCGCATGGATACGACTTCCGCGCTCTCCGCCCGCGACGTGCTCAATACCTGGCCCGAAAGCGAACTCCGGCGCATCCTCTACGAGTACGGCGAGGAGCGCTACGCCCCCGCCATCGCGCGCGCGGTAGTACGGGCCCGCGAGGCAAGGCCCATCGAGACTACCGCGGAATTCGCCGACATCATACGGGGCGCTATGCCCGCCCGCGCTCTGCGCGAGAAGCAACACCCCGCGAAGCGTTCGTTTCAGGCCGTGCGGATTGCCGTCAACGGCGAGCTGGACGCGCTGGAACCTATGCTAAACGCCGCCGTGGAGCGTCTCCGCCCCGGCGGGAGACTTGCCGTGATTACGTTCCACTCTCTGGAAGACCGGATAGTGAAACGAACCTTGAAGGCGTTTCAACAGGGCTGTACGTGCCCGAAGGAGTTCCCGGTGTGCGTATGCGGGCGGCGTCCGCGTGTGCGCCCCGTGACCCGGAAGCCCGTCACGCCCGGTGAGAACGAGTTACGCGACAACCCCCGCGCCCGTAGCGCCAAACTCCGGGCCGTGGAAAAGCTGAACCCGTTCGACATTTGAACTATAAAAGAGCAAATTGGAACCGCTGAAAGTTCCTGTATGGCGGACAATCCGCCAAGTTTCCGGGTTTGCTCGTTTTATGGATCTGACATCGTGAAGGTCAGCCGCGCCCCGCGCGACTGTACCGATATAAGGAACGGCGCGGGACGCGCCGCAACAAAGGGGGAATTGCCATGGAGTTGGTGGCGAGGGAAGAGCGTTTTGTGCGAAGGACCGCTATGAGCGACAACCTGGCCAGAGGACTGGATTGGACGATAAGACAGCGGGAACTGGAACAGGCCGGCGAATTGACCTACGAACACAAGCGCCGGAAGGCCCGGACAATGGCCGGGCGGAGAGCGGCTGGCGTACAAGTCTCTCTCCCCGCGATTCTGGGCGTCGTCGTGGCGCTCGCGGTGGCCATGCTCGTACTGATGAACTGTATCGAGCTGACGCGCCTCTCCTCCGAGACGGTGCAACTGAAAAGCGAGCTCCAGAGCCTGGAAACCGAACACGCGAAATTGAACGCGGAATACGAGCAGATGTTTGACCGGGCGACTGTCAAGGAAGCCGCCGAGGCCGCCGGAATGTCCGTGCCCGCCGCCAGTCAGGTGACGTATGTCGACCTCTCCGAGGGCGACGACGTGGTCGTCTACGAGGAGGAGGAGAGCGGCGTACTTAGCGGATTCGTGCTTTCCGCGTTACACGGTTTTGAGGCCGTCAAGGAATTTTTCAGCTAATCGCCGCATTATAATGAAGCAGCGCAGCCGAGAACATTCCGGGCCGCCGATATTGCGACAGCAGACGGAGAGCGAGAAGCGCGGCTTCTTGCTCTCTGTTCGTCCGCGTTGCGCGACGCGGGAGAAAACACGCGTGTGAAGAGTATCCCCGGAGCGCTGACGCGTTCCGTTTATGTTCAGGAGGGAGTATGCCCGAGAGAATTTTTGACTACCTGCGCGGGATGTTCGCCCGCGTCGGGCCGTTCCTACAGGAGGCCGTCTCCGACGCGCTCGCCAGTCCCGACGCCTACAACGCCCGCTCCAATCTCCGCCGGAGTGAGGAGTCGCGCCGCGCCAACCAGATTGTGCGCACCCGTATTCTGTGGGTCATGTCGCTGCTGGGCGTCGTGACGTTCGTCGCGCTGTTCTTCAAGCTCTACGACCTGCAAATCAACCAGCACGACGCCCTACAGGAACGCGCCGCCCATCAGCAGACCCGAAGCGCCGTGATTACCGCCTCGCGCGGCTCGATTCTCGACCGCAACGGGTACATCATGGCGGCGTCCGCTACGGCGGAGACCGTGATTATCTCCCCGAAGGAAATCCAGCAGTTCGTACAGAAACAGCAGGAGGAACAGCAGGCCGCCGCCGCGTCCGCCGCGAAGAAGAAGCAGGAATACTACCCGCCCCGCCTTCTTGACCAGTCCTATATCGCCCGTGGGCTTAGCCGCATTCTGGACGTTGACCAGGCCGCGATTATGAAGCAGATGGAGAACACGCGGAACCAGTACGCGATTATCAAGAAGAAGGTCGAGCAGAAGACGGCGGACGAAGTGCGGGCGTTCATGAACGGCCTGATTGACGAGGAAGGCAACGAATTAACCGAGGAGACCGCTTCCGGGAAGACCGTGCTGAAGTCCGACCACAAGTCAAGTCCGAGACGCCTACAGGGAATCTGGATGCAGCCGGACTCCAAGCGCTACTACCCCTACAATACCCTCGCGGCGAACGTGTTAGGGTTCGTCAACGCCGACAACGTCGGCGGCGTGGGGCTGGAATCGAAATACGAATCGGACTTGCAGGGGGTGTCGGGGATGACCGTCACCGCCAAGAACGCCGCCGGGACGGATTTACTGTACCAGTACGAGCAGTACTACGACGCCGAGGACGGCAATACGCTTATGCTGACAATGGATGTCACTGTACAGACGTATCTAGAGAAGGGTTTGCGCGACATGATAGACCGCTATGACGCCAAAAACGGCGCGGCGGGAATCGTCATGGACGTGAACAACGGCGGAATCGTCGCGATGGCGTCCTACCCCGACTACGACCCCAACCAGTACAGCATGATTCTCGACACGTCCCTGTTGAAGAAAGTCGAAGAGGAACAGCGGGCCGTCGACGCGAAGCGTACGGAGTACGAGACGGAGGAGGACTACGAAGCGGCGCGCGCCGCCGTCGTCAACTCCGCCATGAATACGCAGTGGCGCAACAAGTGCATTGACTCGACTTACGAACCCGGCTCGACGTTCAAGCCGATTACCCTGGCCGCCGGCCTGGAAGAAGGCCTCCTTAGCCTGGATTCTACTTTTAACTGTGCGGGTTCTATCCGGGTACCGGGCTGGTCGAAACCTATCGGCTGTTCCAAGCGTAGCGGCCACGGCGTACAGGACTTGAAAACCGCGACGGGAAATTCGTGTAACCCGGCCTTTATCACCATGGGCCTTAGTATCGGCACCGAGACCTATTACCAGTATCTGAAATCGTTCGGCCTCATGGAACGAACCGGAATTGACATGATTGGAGAAGTCACCGGAATTTTCGCGAGCGAGGACAGCTTCAACTCTAACGTGGTCTCGCTAGCGTCGTACTCGTTCGGGCAGACGTTCAACGTCACGCCGATTGAGCTTATCCGGGCGCAGGCGGCCTGTGTCAACGGCGGCTATCTCTATAGGCCCTACGTCGTAGAAAAGAAGCTCGACAGCGCCGGAAACGTCGTATGGCAACACGACGCCACCCCGATTCGGCAGGTAGTCAGCGAGGAAACGTCGGCGGTCGTGCGGGAATGCTTAGAGTATGTAGTCGCGCAGGGCACCGGGAAGAACGGGCAGGTAGCCGGATACCGTATCGGCGGCAAGACCGGCACCGCCGACAAGACCGGTTCCAAGACCGCCGACAACCCGCAGGGCGACGTGGTCGTGTCGTTCATGTGCTTCGCCCCCGCCGACAACCCCCGCTATATCATGCTCCTGACCCTCGACACCCCGAGCCGTAATACCGGGGTCTACGTCTCCGGCGGCAACATGGTCGCGCCGACGGCAAGTCAGATTATGGCCGACATTCTGCCGTACCTGGGCGTGGAGCCGGAGTACACCGAAG
>CAMHBH010000043.1 GCA_946183175.1 uncultured Oscillibacter sp. | reverse complement strand
TCGGAATCACGGACTTCGCGCCGATGGACTACAAGAGCGAGGCCGGGGAGTGGATTGGCTTCGACGCCGATATGGCGAAAGCCTTCGCCGATTCGCTGGGCGTCAAGGCCGACTTCATCGAAATCAACTGGGACAACAAGCTCATGGAACTCGACACGAAAGCCATTGACGTAGTCTGGAACGGCATGACGATTACCGACGAGGTGCGCGAGGGCGCGTCCGTCTCCGACGCCTACTGCCTCAACGGACAAGTGGTGGTCGTCCCCGCCGAACTCGCCGACGCCTACACGACCGTGGAAAGCCTCTCGGAACTCAGCTTCGCGGTAGAGAACGGCTCCGCCGGGGCCGCACAGCTCGACCTCCTCGGAATCCCGTACACCGCCCTTGACACACAGGCCCGCGCGCTGATGGAAGTCGCCTCGGGGGCCTCCGACGCCTGCGTGATTGACCTGCTCATGGCCGGCGCGATGATTGGAGAGGGCACCAGTTACCCCGGACTGACGCACACGCTACAGCTCAACAGTGAGGAATACGGCGTAGCCTTCCGCAAGGGCTCCGACCTCGTGGACGCCTTCAACCAGTTCTGGGCGGACGCCTCCGCACAGGGTGTGGTTATGGAGACTGCCAACATGTACGGGGTACAGGAATCTGTCGTCGTAAAATAACCGCGCGCGACGCGAACGGAGGGCCTGTCGTGGCCCTCCGTCTTTTGTCCGCTACATATTCAAAAGAAAAGGTGATTTCATGCTCCTGACTGTCACGACCACCCTGCTGGGGGGCTTCGGCACGACGCTGAAACTGTTCTTTCTGACGCTCCTCTTCGCGCTCCCGCTGGGGCTTGTCATTAGCTTCGGCTCCATGAGCCGCTTTTCGCCCCTCCGCTACCTCACACAGACTTTCGTCTGGATTATCCGCGGTTCCCCGCTCCTGTTGCAAATCCTGATTGTCTTTTATGGCCCGGGGTTGCTGTTTCATCTCCCGCTGCTCCCGCGCTTTACCGCCGCCCTGCTCTCCTTCGTCATCAACTACGCCTGCTACTTCTCGGAAATCTACCGGGGCGGGATACAGTCCGTACCGCGCGGGCAGTACGAGGCCGGACAGGTGCTCGGCATGACCCCCGCGCAGATTTTCTTCCGTATCACGCTTCTACAGGTCGTCAAGCGCATTATTCCGCCTATGGGCAACGAGTTCATTACTCTGGTCAAAGATACCGCCCTCGTGCGCGTCATCGGCGTGTACGAAATCATCTGGACGGGCGAATCCTTCACCAAAAAGGGCCTTATCTGGCCGCTGTTCTATACCGGCCTGTTCTACCTCGTCTTCAACGGCGGCCTGACGATTCTCTTCCGCAAGGTTGAAGAAAAACTCGACTACTTCAAGTAAGGGGGCGCGGCGTATGTCAGTCTTGGAAGTCCGGAACCTCGAAAAGCACTTCGACCATACACGGGTACTTAACGACATTAGTTTCACACTCGAACAGGGGCAGGCCCTGTCGATTATCGGCTCTTCGGGGAGCGGGAAGACCACGCTTCTGCGCTGTCTGAACTTTCTGGAGCGCCCGGACGGCGGCGCGATTTCCGTCAACGGGGAGACGCTGTTCGACGCGCAAAACCCCGCGACACAGGACGAACGGAGTATCCGCGCGAAACGGTTACACTTCGGGCTTGTGTTCCAGAACTTCAACCTGTTCCCGCAGTACACGGCGCTGGAAAACGTCACGCTGGCGCGGGAATTGCTCTCGAAAAAGAGCGGCGGAGAATCGAAAGAGGACATCCGCAACGCCGGGCGCGAATTACTCGCCCAGATGGGGCTAGCCGACCGGGCGTCGCACTATCCGCACCAGCTTTCGGGCGGACAGCAGCAGCGCGTCGCAATCGCGCGGGCGCTGGCCCTGCACCCGGACATTCTCTGCTTCGACGAGCCGACTTCCGCGCTTGACCCCGAATTAACCGGGGAGGTTCTGCGCGTAATCCGGAACCTCGCGGAGCAGAAAACGACGATGATTATTGTCACGCACGAAATGGCCTTCGCGCGGGACGTAGCCGACCGCGTGATTTTCATGGACGGCGGGCTGATTGTCGAGCAGGGCGACCCGCGGGAAGTCATTGACAATCCCAAGGAGGAGCGTACCCGGCAGTTTCTGTCCAACTACGCGCGGAGCTGATGAAATATCGCCGTCACTTTCCGTCGCCCCTATAGCCCTCCCCGTTGACGCGGGGGAGGCTTTTTGCTGCCAGGGGTTGACAGCTTCTATACAAAAGGCGTATACTGGCGGCGAAAGGATGTGGGATTTATGGCGCTTGTGAGTACCAATATCAAACTCGACCCGGCACTCAAACAGGACGCGCAGGAACTGTTTGACAACCTGGGCCTGAGTTTAAGCGCGGCGGTGAATCTGTTCTTGCGTCAGGCCGTCCGGGAACAGGCGATTCCGTTTCGCGTGGGGCTGTCGGCCTACAACGAGGAGACGCTGAAAGCGATTCAGGACGCGCGGCAGGGGCGTAACGTGAGCAGAACCTTTGACACGGTGGAAGAAATGTTCGAGGCGCTGGATGCTGAAACCGAGATATAGCGCCGCGTTCAAGAGGGACTATAAGCGCCTGAAAAAGCGGAAATATGACCTGAACGCCCTGAAACAGACGGTTTCTCTGCTGGCCTCCGGCGAACCCCTCCCGCAGTCCTGCCGCGACCACGCACTGGTTGGACAGTACGCCGGTTGCCGGGAATGCCATATCGCCCCGGACTGGCTACTGGTGTACGAAATCCGGCAACAGGAACTTATTTTGTATTTGACCCGTACCGGGAGCCATAGCGACATTTTCACGTAAACCTGACAAACGACCGTCCCTTTACGGGGCGGTCGCCGTGTCGTTAGCCGTCGAGATTCTCGCCGTTGGAGGCGATGACCTGTTTGTACCAGTCGAACGACTTCTTCTTGTAGCGGTTGCCGCTTCCGGAGCCGTCGTCGTTGAGGTCGACGTAGATAAAGCCGTAACGCTTGCGCAGTTCCCCGGTCGTGAAGGACACCACGTCGATACAGCCCCAAGGCGTATAGCCCATCAGGTTTACGCCGTCCTGTTCCACGGCCTTCTTCATCTCGCGGATGTGGGCCTTGAGGTAGTCGATACGGTAGCTGTCGTCACAGGTATTATCGGGTTCCAGTTTGTCAATGGCCCCGAAGCCGTTCTCGACGATGAACAGCGGCTTTTCGTAGCGCTCGTACATGACATTCAGGGCGTAGCGCAGGCCTACGGGGTCAATCTGCCAGCCCCAGTCGGAGGCCTTGACATACGGATTCCTGACCGAATAGCGGTTGCCGCCGTCCAGCGCGCCGCCGGAGGGGGCCGCGTCGGCCTTGACGGCGTTGGACATGTAATAGCTGAAGCCGATGTAGTCGACGATACCCCCGGCGAGAATCTCGTCGTCCCCGGGTTCCATGACAGGGGCGTTGCCTTCACGCTCCCACGCCTTTTTCGCGTAGGCCCCGTAGTGTCCGCGGCAGTGCACGTCCATGAAGTAGAACCGCTCGTGCATGGATTCCAGCGCAAGCATAACGTCGTCGGGGTTGCAGGAGTAGGGATAGAACGGCACGAAGGAGCACATACAGCCGATTTGGAAATCGGGATTGATTTCGTGTCCGCGCCTGACGACAAGAGCGGAGGCGACCAACTCATTATGCGCGGCCTGATAGAGCGCCTTTTTGGGGTCGTCGAACGTCGAGAACTGGATACCGGAGTTTGTCCAGCCGAAAATGTCAAGGGAGGTATTCGACTGGTTGTTGATTTCGTTGAACGTCATCCAGTATTTGACTTTGTCCCTGTAGCGGGTCATGACGGTTTCGGCGTAGCGGACGAAGAAATCCACGAGTTTGCGATTTGTCCAGCCGCCGTAGTGTTTGGCCAGGTAGTACGGCATTTCGAAGTGGCTGAGCGTGATAACGGGCTCAATGCCGTACTTGTGGAGGGTGTCGAACATGTCGTCGTAGAAGCGCAGGCCGGCCTCGTTGGGTTCGGCCTCGTCGCCGTTGGGGAAAATGCGGCTCCACGAAATGGAAGTCCGGAAGCACTTGAAACCCAGTTCGCCGAACAGCGCGATATCGTCCCGGTAGGTGTGGAAGAAGTCGATTCCCTTGTGATTGGGGTAGCTCTCGCCGGGTACTACGCCGTCGGTGATACGGCGGGGTTCGGAGACGGTTCCGGCGGTGAGTACGTCGCTGACGGACGGCCCGCGCCCGTCGGCGTCCCAGCCGCCCTCCAACTGGTGCGCCGCGACAGCGCCGCCCCACAGGAAACCTTTCGGCAGTGCCATAGGTAAAGCTCCTTTCGGTGTAAATCCGGCGGATACCCGGCTTTGTCGAGTATCCGCCGGAGAGGCAGTCAGTGATTTACGAGGGGCGGGAAGTTCAGGCTTTCGCGGTATAGAGCGGTTCGCCCGCCTTGACAGCGCCGGAAGTCTTGACCGGCTGAATGTCGCTGAACTCGTCGGCGTTCGTGACGAGAACGGGCGTGAAGGTCTTGTACTTCTGCTTAATGGCGTCGAGGTCAAATTCCATGAGCAAGTCGCCCTTGCGCACGCGGTCGCCGTTCTTGACGACGGGCTTGAAATACTGTCCTTTCAGCTCGACGGTCTCAAGGCCGACGTGGATGAGCATTTCGGCCCCGGTTTCGGTGAAAATGCTGATTGCGTGTTTGGAATCGAAAACGGCGTCGATACGCCCGTCGACGGGGCTGTAGAGCTTGCCTTCCGTGGGGACGATTGCGAGGCCCCGTCCGAGCACGCCTTCGGCGAAAGTCGCGTCGGGGACGTTGGCGAGTTCGACGACTTCGCCCGTCAGCGGCGCGAATACTTTCGTATCGGACACGGCGGGGGCGGCGGTCTCTTCTTCCTCGTCTTCCTGAATCTCTACGGGGTCGTCGAAACCGATAATCTGTACGAGTACGAACGCAATCGCGCACGCGACAGCGGTACCAATCAGGAGGCCCACGATGCC
Organism: uncultured Oscillibacter sp.; assembly: GCA_946183175.1. Taxonomy (GTDB): domain Bacteria; phylum Bacillota; class Clostridia; order Oscillospirales; family Oscillospiraceae; genus Oscillibacter. Next base: position 10,997 of record CAMHBH010000043.1, on the reverse strand, counting down.
CGTCGAAAACGCGGGATTGGCGGTATTGAGCGCGGCGGTATTGGCCTGGGCGTCGGCGTTGTAGATACCGTTGGGAATCGTGAGGAATCCGGCGAGGCCGGCGTAGACAAAGTAGCGGGTGCCGAAGAAGGACGCAATCATGGAGCCGATGGCCGCGCCGACACAGCCGCAAATGAAGGGCTTCTTAAAGCGGAGCGTGATACCGTAAATGGCGGGTTCGGTGATACCGAACAGTCCGGTAGCGGCGGCGGAGGCGGCGACGGTCTTGACTTCCGAGTTTTTGGACTTGACGAACGCGCCGAAGCAGGCGGCGGTCTGCGCGCACACGGCGATAGCGCAACACGGCTGAATCAGGTCGTAGCCGAGGTTGGAGTAGTTCGCCAGCGAAATCGGGGTGAAGCTCCAGTGTACGCCGAAGATAACGAGAACCTGCCAGATAGCGCCGAAAATGCCGGAGGCCAGCCAGGGGAGGAAATCATAGAGGATGTTGTAGGCGGCGGCCATCGCGTTGGCGACGACGGTCGACACGGGGCCGATAACCATGATAGTCAGGGGCACCATGATAGCCGTACAGCAGAAGGGCGTACCGATAGCCTTGATGACTTCGGGCATGGCCTTCTCGATTCTGGGTTCGAGCCACGCCAGGCAGGCCACGCAGAGAATCGGCGGGATAACCGTCGAGGTGTAGGTGACGGAGGTCAGGGGGACGAACAGGAAGTGCAGGGGGGTACCGTCGCTGATGGAGGCGGCAATCGTGGCCCAGGTGGGGTTCGTCAGGGCCAGACAGCACCACAGGGCAATAAAGGGATTACACTTGAAGTGGCGCGCCCCGGCGATTGCGATGAAGGCGGGAAGGAACGTGAAGGGCGTCCAGGAGACCATGTCGTAAATCTGCCCCGCGCCGGTGGAGCCGACGAACGCGGTGCCCGCGCTCCCGCCCATGGCGAGGTCGGCGATAAGTTTGATGACAATCAGACAGCCTTGCAGAAGTCCGGCGGCGGCGAGGATGTACACGAACGGCGCGACGCAACCCGACATGACGCCGACCACGACATTGAGCGGGTTTTCCTTGACTTTCGGCACTTCGCCCGAGAAGGTCATCATTCCGGACAGGTGCTCGTAAACGTCCTTGGCGTGCGTGCCGATGACAATCTGGTACTGTCCGCCGGCCTTGATAACCTGGATGACGCCGGGCATTTGAGAGATTTTCTTGTCAATCTCCTCTTCGGGATTGGCCTTGAGCACAAGGCGCAGACGGGTGGCGCAGTGGGTGGCGCTGGTGATGTTGCTCTCGCCGAGGGCGTCTTTGATATCGGCGGCCAGTTTCTTGTAGTCGCGAACTTTGGTTGCCATGTTATCCCTCCTTGAAACGTTCCGCCTCCCGGACGGCCAATCCGGGAGATACGGCCTTTCGGTACCGAACGCGTTAGTAAAATTATAGAGGATTTCTTGACAAATGTCAATCGGTTTTGTCAAATTTCATATATGGCTGTATTTCATGAAACCGTCGGCGCGTAGTTTGGGGGATTTTCGCGTATACGGCCAATAAAACGCCCTCCCCGGTGGCGGAGAGGGCGTTACAGTCGCGTGTCAGATAAGTTTGGCGGTATTCATGCGTACGCCGGGGCCCATGGTCGAGGCGGCGACGCAACTACGGATATACTGGCCTTTCGCGGCGGCGGGCTTGGCCTTTACAATGGCGTTCATTAGGACAGTATAGTTTTCGAGCAGTTTTTCGGGGCCGAACGAGACCTTGCCAATCGGGCAGTGGATGATATTCGTTTTGTCGAGGCGGTATTCAATCTTACCGGCCTTGACTTCCTGCACGGCCTTGGCGACATCGGGCGTGACGGTTCCGGCCTTCGGCGACGGCATGAGGCCCTTGGGGCCCAGCAGACGGCCCAGGCGGCCTACGACGCCCATCATGTCCGGGCTGGCGACGACGACATCGAAATCGAACCAGTTTTCCTTCTGGATTTTCTCCACGAGGTCCATATCGCCGACGTAATCGGCCCCGGCCTCGCGGGCGGCGTCGGCCTTGTCGGCCTTGGCGAACACGAGCACACGCACGGTTTTTCCGGTGCCGTGGGGCAGTACGATAGCGCCGCGGACCTGCTGGTCGGCGTGGCGGGAGTCGACGCCCAGTTTTACGTGCAGTTCGACGGTCTCGTCGAATTTCGCGGTAGCGGTTTTGCAGACCAGCGCGAGCCCGTCCTGCGCCTCGTACTGTACGGAGCGGTCGACCTGCTTGGCGCTCTCCTTATATTTTTTACCTCTGAACAAAGTGATTCCTCCTCATAGTGGTACCCGGAAAGAGTTCCTCCCACTGTTTTGCGTCGTCAGTCGCCCACCACGACGCCCATCGAACGGCAAGTCCCGGCAATCATGCTCATAGCGGCCTCGAGACTGCCCGCGTTCAGGTCTTTCATCTTGATTTCGGCGATTTTCTGCACGGACGCCTTGGAAATCGTCGCGACTTTGGTCTTGTTCGGCACGCCGGAGCCGGATTCGATGTTGCATTCCTTCTTAATGAGCACCGCCGCCGGGGGGGTCTTGGTGATGAACGAGAAAGAGCGGTCGGCGTATACGGTGATGATGACGGGAATAATCATGCCCATATCGGCCTTGGTGCGCTCGTTGAACTCCTTGGTGAAGGCGGCAATATTGACGCCGTGCTGGCCCAGGGCGGGGCCGACGGGCGGCGCGGGTGTCGCCTTTCCGGCGGGAATCTGAAGTTTAACGTAACCGGTGATTTTCTGTGCCATAACGGCGCCTCCTGTATGAATGTGGTGATTCGGCGGGACGCCTGCGCGCCCCTCCCACTGCGGGTCAGCTTACGACTTCCACCTGGTCGAGTTCGAGGTCGACGGGCGTCTCCCTGCCGAACATCGAGACCATGACGCTGACGCGGTTCTTGTCGGGGTCGAGTGTCTCGACCGTGCCCGTGAAGCTCTGTAGCGGCCCGTCTACAATGCGCACGGTATCGCCGACGCGGTACCGTACTACGACTTCGTGTTTCTCCATGCCCATCTTGAGCACCTCTTCCTCGGTCAAAGGAATCGGCGTGTTGCCGGAGCCGGCGAACCCGGTCACGCCGCGGATGTTGCGCACGAGGTGCCACACGTCGTCGGACATGACCATCTTGATGAGCACGTAGCCGGGGAGAACTTTCCGTTCGACCTGCCGGGCCTCTCCGGTCTCGGTGATTTCCGTGACCGTCTCCATGGGAATTTCCATGCGGAGAATCTGGTTCTCCAAGTGCCGCCCGTTGACGAACTTCTCGATACTGGTCTTTACGGCGTTCTCGTAGCCGGAATAGGTATGGATGACATACCACTTTGCACCCTGTGACATTGCCCAGCCTCAGCCGCCGAATACGGCCAGAATCATCTTGACGAGGCTGGTCGCGGCAAAGTCGAAAATCCAGATACAGGCCCCGATGACCAGAGAGCACAGAAGCACTGTCCCGGTATTTTTCGCCACGGTCTCGCGATTGGGCCACACGACTTTTTTCAATTCGCCGCGCGTCTCGCGGAGCCACGAAGTCCGGGGCGCTTTCTTCTTCTCCAAATCTGCCATAGTCCAGCCCTCTCTTACTTGGTTTCGCTGTGGGGCGTGTGCTTCTTGCAGAAGGGACAGTATTTGCTCAGGGTGATTTTGTCCGGGGTGTTCTTCTTGTTCTTCATGGTGTTGTAGTTTCTCTGCTTGCACTCGTTGCATCTCAGCGTGACTTTTACGCGCATGACGGCACCTCCTTAGAATTGGTATCCAGTGGGATACCACGGCCTCCCTGCCGAAAGGGCGTCTCCGCGCCCCGGGACGCCGGACAACGCCCCAAACGCGCAAAAGAAAAAACCCTCTTACAGGTATCGGACAGTATAGCACAGTTTCCCCGGGCGGTCAACCGCTTTTTTGAAAAAATTTGCAACGCCTCCCCCGCGCACGGGAGAGGCGTCCGGTTACGCGGACAGCGTATATTTGGATACAAATTCCTCCACGGGGAGGGGCTTTGAGAAGTAGTAGCCTTGCAGGTAGTCACAGCCTAACTCCGACATGGTGTCGGCCATGACGCCGTCCTCGATTCCCTCCGCCGTGACGCTGAAACCCATCTGCTTGAAAGCCTGTACAATCGTCGGAAGGAGTACGTCCTTGTCGCGGATGTAGTCCCACACGATTCCCATGTCGAGTTTGATGTTGGCAAACGGGTACTGCTTCACCCGCGACAGGTTGGAATAGCCGCTCCCGTAGTCGTCGAGGGAGAAGCGGAAGCCGATTCCGCGCAGAATGTCTATCTGCTGTTCGAGGCGGGAAATGTCCATGACGGTCTGCTCCGTGATTTCGAGGTGTATGATTTCCGTCGAGACCCCGTACTGGTGCAGGATATTGGAGAAGCGCTCGCTCAAGTCCTTGCGCATGCACTGTATCGGCGAAAGATTAACGTTAATCCAGGAAAGCCCGATTTGCTCCATGTCGTGGTCTCGGACGAACTGGCAGGCCTTCTCGAAGACCTGTTCGCCCATGAGGTTGATACATCCGTTTTGCTCGGCAATCGGGACGAACACCGCCGGGGAAATCAAGTTCCCGGCCTCGTCGCGGATACGGCACAGCACCTCCGCCCCCGCTAGAGTACGGCTCCGGCTGTCGATAAGGGGTTGTAAGAAGATTTCCACCTCGTTGCGCTCCAGACAGCGGTCGAGGGAACGCTTGATTTCGATTTGCCGGTCAATCCGCCGGATACTCTCGGCGTCAATCAGGCCGTGCGCGTTGGGAAGCGTCTCCCCGAAGTTCTCGAAGGCGAGGAAGATGTAGTTCAGAATCCGGTCTACGCTGTCCAGCCCGGTGGCGGGCTCGACCTGTATGAACGCCGCGCCCAAATCCAGCTCGGCGTCGTCGGCAATCCACGGGGCCTGGAAGCGGTCGTAAATCTCCCGCTGTACCTGTTCCCAGTCCATGGTCTCCGGGGCGAGTATCACGAAGCGCCCGCTCCGCAAGTAGAACACCTGATACTCCGGGTACGTCTGCACCAGAAAGCGCCCAATCATGGCTACGCCTTTGTCCATCTGCGCGCCGCCGTAAATCCCGCGCATTTCGATGTAGTCGCGCAGGGCGAAGGCGAGAATCCGGTAGGAGTTCTTGCGGATTCGCTCGTCCATCACGTCCCGGAAGGCGCGCATATTGAACGAGTTCCCGCGGTTGGCCATGTAGAGGTGGGGGTTCTCGAAGGCCAGGTAGAACTTGATACACGCCATCAGGTTCACGGTGCCGACGAGCATATGGGACGGGAACACGATATGTAGGAGGTAGCCCGCCGACAGCAGGAGATGACTTCCCGCCGCGCTGACGCACTCGTAGCGGTTGAGGCGCTCGCGGAAGCGGAAAATCAGGAAGAGGGACGCGGCGGAGTAGAGCACGGCGAAGAGCGACAGGAAACCGTACATCAGCGCGAGGCGGCCCGTTGCGGCGGCGGTGAGCGTCAGGACTTCCGACGCAATCAGCACGAGCGGGGAGAAGCGCCGCCACGGGGCCTCCGCGGGTTTGAGGCGCAAGACTTCCGCCGTGAACAGGAAGAACCAGTAGGCGCAGAGCAGGGACAGCAGAGCGTAGCCCATACGGGCCGGGAAGGCCAGTACGGACGGGTGCGCCTCCGTCCAGCCGACCGCGAAATCGAACGGAATCACGGCGATTTGCAAAGCCAGCAGGCCGACAAAGATACGGTTCTGACGGTTTTTCAGGCGCGGCATGGACAGGTAGCCGATTGGGAATATTAGTAAAATGAGTAGGTTGGCAATCACGCCGGGATAGTCGCTCATAAGGGGGCCTCCTATGAAACGAGAGTGGGGACAGACTACGAACAATTTTATTGTACCACAGGCGGGCGGGAAATTCAACCAAAATTTTCGACATACAGGCCCCTGTCTTTGTAAAGGTTTTGTAAACCCGCCGCGCGGCGAAAGTACGGCGCGAACCTCAACCAAAGCCGGGTAAGGTTCGCGCCTCAAAGGTATGACTTATCTTTATTTATACTCGTAATGCCAAGAGCCTGCTTTGACTTTTTGCGGTAAGGCTTTTACCCGAGCAAAGTTACTACCCGTCCAGCTTTTATAGGAAACTGACTGAACATCCTTGATGTAGGTTTGCCATCCCCATGCAGTTGTCCCATTTGATAGCGGCCCATATGACCCAAAAGACGTAATTTGACGATAGTTATAGACGATAACGCCGGAATACTGACCATTACGTGAGATTTGTACCGCGTCAAGGAATTTATTCCATTGATTTTCGTCACGACTATTCCATAAAGTTTGAAGGATAGAAAGTGCTCCCCCAACAAATGGTACATTATATCCGAGAGAAGCGGCTAATTCTGTAATTGCGGTAGCTGTCAATTCGCCTTTAATCGCAGATTCAATTTGTTTCCATGTGGATTTGCTATAAGCGGCTTTTTTTACTAAATTCGCCACTGTGTTAGGAGACAAAAAGTCTACCGAGTAAAGAAGTTTTTGACCTATTGCGGGATAATACGACCATCCCTTACTAAACTGCGTCTGGTTATAAATCCTGTCCTTTATGGGATTGCACCGTCTCCATGTAATTTCCTCATTTTTGATATTCCGCTGATAAGCAGCGCTGTAAACATCGCTGTCATCCAGAACTTCCAAGATGAATTTCATGGCTACGCTTTTATCGTTGTGATACTGAATGATTCTCCGTCCGTTGCCAGCTTTCCCTCCACCTTGAACATTCAGGAATTTTTTGGATTCTACGTTCTGGAAAGAAACTGTTCCGTCCGTTTGCTTTTTAATAGACCATAATCCACACTTGCCATTATGTGAATCCCACTGCGCAACCTGTGCGCCGTCTTGATGACTGCTGTTGCGGACTTCAATAATCTTGCCATTTTGAGCTACTATATGCCAATACTGGCTGTTGTTCGCTTTGACAAGACGGAATATCTGATTTTGATTGCCTTGTGCATAATCCCAGATTTGTAATTGAGTCCCATTGTTGTCGTAACCTTGAGCAGGAATATCCAGATAACGATTACTCCCCGCATACTTGATACGGTAATATCTACCATTGGACACTGAGGTTACTGTTTTTTTTGCTTCAGCCGGATAACAAATGGCAAAAAGCATAATCATAGTCATAAGCAACGAAAAAACGCGTTTCGCGCTCTTGTTCACAAAGTTTTCCTCCTTTCTAGCTTTATTCCTGTAGGTCTATTTTTGTCGGGCGTCACCTCTCTTTCTTAATTCCGGCGTTCCTGTCCTGACAGGGCGTCCGTCGGGGAACGGGGTTTCCCGTCCCCACGGATACCACTGTCAGAAACACAAAAGGCGGTATTGAGTGCGTAACTCAACACCGCCCGAAAAGTTTCAAAGCGTTACCCATAAAGCCAATTATCCCCATACACTTTGCCGGGATTGCGGAGAAGCTGAAAAAGGGTATAATAAGGCCTACGGCGCGGACTATGTCCGCTGTGTTGAGTGGTTAGGACACTCTGCATAGGGCCGCAAAGTGGTGGCACACAATGCGGTCTGCCGCTTATCGTCTCTCGTGTTCCCTGTCTGACAGTATACCAGATAACTTTTCCTTTTGCAAGCCTTTTCGGGAAAATTTTACAAAAATTTTCCCGCCGTACCTGTAAGAGCACGGCGGGATTTTTTACGCTTTGCGCTTGTTATTTGTCGCCTGATATCTTATGATATGGCGCAAGGAAAGCGGGGGGATTCTATGTTACAGCCGAAACTTGTCAGCGTGTCGGCGGCGGGGCCGTTGCGCCTGCGCCTTGTGTACGAGACCGGGGAGGAAAAGCTGTTCGACGTGTCGCCATACGCGCGCGGCTCCTGGTACGGGGAACTGCAAGACCCGGCCTATTTCCGGACAGTCCGCCTTATCGACGGCGGCGCGGGTATCGAATGGGCACACGGGCAGGACATCGCGCCGCACGAACTCTACGAATTAAGCCGCGCCGTCGACGGCCCCACGGATTCCGACTAAGCAGGTCAAATTTTTCCCGCCGTACCAGAAAGCACGGCGGGATTTTTTACGCCTCGGAGAGATTGTACTTCTTTACATTCAGGTGTAATTTCCCGTCGGCAAAGAAGGAAATGCCCTCGGCGTTCAGGTCGGTATTGATAGTAAACGTCATGACTTTCGCGCCGTCGTCTACGAACACCTCCGCGCTGTAGCGGTCGAGAATCAGGCGGAGTTTGATTCTGCCGTCCTTGTGCGGGACGTTGGCGCGGCGCTGGTGGATAATCGCGCGGCGCGAGCCCGAAAACTTGCGGTCTACTTTCAGCGTCGACTCGTGCGGGCGGAAGCTGACGCCGCTCCGGAACTGGTCGTTAATCGCGAAGCGTAGCGCGAAACGGTTGTAGACCGGGGAATCGGCGTCGGGCTCTACTGTGACTTCCAAATCGACCAGCCGCCCCGCCACGCCCGGAAGGAAGATTTCCCCGTCCTCTACGGTCACGTTCTCGTAGCTGATTTCGTCGCGGCGGAGGCGTTCCAGCTCCCGAATCGGCGTCTGGTACAGAATCCCGTTTCTTACGCTCAGTTCGCGCGGAATCGTCATCTGTCCGAACCATGGCGTGGACTTGACATGTAAGTTACACGTATCCCAATTCTGCATCCAGCCTATCATGATACGCCGCCCGTCGGGGGAAAGAATCGTCTCCGGCGCGTAGAAGTCGATACCGTAGTCAATCGCGTGGTCGGATTCCTCCGTGAAGGTCTCGGTTTCGGGGTCGTAGTCGCCGACAAAGTAGAATGTGCCGTTGCCGTTGTGGTATTCGAGCGCTTTCGGGAGCATGTCCTGCGAACTGCCCAGCAGTACGTACTTTCCATCCAGTTCAAAGAAGTCGGGGCACTCCCACATGTTCCCGATTCGGTTCCGGTTTTCCTGCAAGGCGCGGACGAGTTCCCAGTGCTCCAAGTCGACGCTCTTGTAAAGCAACATCTGTCCGCCCTGCGCGGCGTCGCGGTTGGCAATCAGGGCGCGGTAACTGCCATCGCGGGCCTGCCAGATTTTCGGGTCGCGGAAGGCGTGGCGGCTCCCGCCCTCCGGGAGATTCGCCGCCGTAATGACGGGGTTGTGCTCGTACTTCTCGTAGTCGATACCGTCGCCGAACGCCAGATTCTGCGTCTGGACTTCGCGCACTTCCCCGGTCTCCGTGAACTCCTTCGCGTTGCCGGTGTACATTAAGAGGTGACGCCCGTCGGGGAGGGAGAGCGCCGTACCGGAGAAACAGCCGTCTCGGTCAAACGGACGGTCGGGGGCCATCGCCGCCGGGAGGTAATTCCAGTGTAACAAGTCCCAACTGACGGCGTGTCCCCAGTGCATGGGGCCCCAGTGGGAGTCGTAGGGGTGGTACTGGTAGAACAAATGGTACTGTCCCTTGTACCACGAAAAGCCGTTAGGGTCGTTCAGCCAACCCACGCGGGCCGAAAGGTGGAACGCGGGCCGCGCCTCGCGGGGAATCAGGGCCTCCCGGGCCTCCTCGTAACGTCTCGCGTCCCGTAACGCCTGGCTCATGGGCATTTCCTCCTGAAAAGTTTCTCTGTAATCAGACTTCTTGCTTCATGCTGTCCTCTAAGGCGTCGACGATGGTCGGTACGACTTTCGTCGCGCGCTTTTGGAGTTCCTCGGGGGCGTAGGGGAACGTATAGGACACGTCCGACGCCTCAATCAGCGGCAAATCGTTCACGGAATCGCCGATACCGTAGAGCACGATATCGCCCCACTTGTGTTTCATGTAGTCGCGGAGGAACTCGACGCCCTTGCCCTTGGAACAGCCCTTCGGGGCGATGTCGATTTCGATGACGTTTTGGAAAGCCTGTACCTTGTCGCCGAATTTTTTGTTAATCATGGCGGCATTGGCGGCGGCTTCCTCTAAGCTCTCGGTGTGTACGCTGACCTGGTGAATCATGCCCGGGGGGCAGTCGTCGACGCCGCTGATGACGTAGTATTTGCCGGGGTAGTCCATCTTGGCGAATACGCAGATATCGCCCTCTACGTCGAGCGTGAGGCGGTAGCCCTTGGGGCGCATTTCCTTTACGATAGCGTCGGCAACGTCCTTGTCGACGCCGCGCTTGAGAATCGGCTGGAAATCCGCGTCGACGATGTTCGCGCCGCTACTCGTAATGTAGAAATCGGGCTTGACAAAACCCGTGATGAACGGGGTCAGTCCGCCGACCTGACGGCCCGTGCAGAGGCCGAAAAGGTGTCCGGCGGCCTGGTACTCGCGGATTTTGTCCACGTTCTCGGGGGGAAGCTTGCGTTCCGGCTCGGCCTTGTAAAAGTACAGCGTGCCGTCGAAGTCGCTGGCGAATACTTTCTTTTTCATGAATCATTCTCCGTTTCGTTACAGAATCGCTTTCCCGTCCCGCACAGGACGGGGAAAGCGCCGCGTGTCCGGTCAGATTACGAAATCGTCCACGACGGAGGGCGACATCGTCCAGAGTTTCACGGACGCGCCGTCTGTGACCGTGTAGTGGAACTCGTCGGCGGTGGGGTAACTGCGCGTGGTAAACGTGGACTCGCCGTCGTTGGCGAAAATCTCGGTGGACGAACGGTCGATGAAAATCCGGAGCTTTTTCAGCGGGGTGTCGAGGGGCATATCGAGAACCTCGCCCACGGACTGGTTGAAACGTTTGTTCATGCCCGTCTTGTCGACGGTACAAGTTTTCGTCGCGGCGTTGTAGTGCAGGCGCATGCCGCCGGAACCGTCGGCCTTGGTGAACAGGTTCAAGTCGAAATCGCCGTCGGCGGGGCGTACTTCCAGCTCACAGGCCGCCGGAAGTGTGCCGTTGGGGGTGAGTTCCTTGTCGCGCAGGGTCTCAATGCCGCTGATGGGCGTCTGTACGAGGCGGCCATCTTTCAGGCGGAGTTCGCGCGGGAGCGACATACTCCCCTCCCAGTCCTCCTCCTCGGTGGGATAGTGGTTGTCGGGCAGGCCAATCCACGCGATGAGAATGGCTTTATCGGGGTCGCC
>CAMHBH010000042.1 GCA_946183175.1 uncultured Oscillibacter sp. | reverse complement strand
CGTCCGCAGTCCAGAGTATCGTCAGCGCCGTTATCACTCTTTGGAAACCGAAAATCCCATGCGGGATCTCGACATTCTGAAAGAGGCCATGGAAAAACGCGGCGTTTCATACGGCTGGAAACCGTTCGACCGCAGGCTAAATCCGAGCGATACAGGACGCGACACAAACGAAACCTTTGGCGAAATTCGCCAAAGGTTTCGCGTTTGACAGCCTGTTTCGTAGCGGGAGACGCCATTTTCAGCGCAATTCCTCCTCCTTTAATCCTGAAACCTGCCCGATTTCCGTGTAAACCATGCCGCTTTTCGCACGGTCGGAGCGCATGAGGGAAACGCGGTCAACTTCCATAGAGGCGTCCGGCGCGCTCACGCCGGGAAAGCCGCGATTCTTGTCAAAAGACGCCCTGCGAATGAGCGTGATGTGCGGGGAGAACTTTTTCCGGTCAAACGGGATTCCGCTTTCCGCCAAAGCCCTGCGCAGACGCTTCACGTAAGCGGAAAGCGTTTCGTTTTCACCGATACGGCGCCAGTACAAATCACCGAAACTGCCGAACCCTTTCAGCCATATGGAAAACGGCGCAAAGGGAACGCCGCGCATGGCCTCCAACACATTCTCCGGGTCGGCGTATTCTCCGATAAAGGCCAGCGTCAAATGCAGATTTTCCAGTTTGGTAAAGTTCCCGCTTACGCCGCGATTCCGCAGAAACGATTGAATCTCCGCAAGTTCGCTTCGGATTTCGTCGTTTAATCGGATTGCGATAAACAGTCTCATGCTCTTCCTCCTGTTTCAATCAAACCGCAGAAAATCCTCTATCCGAAACTTCTTTCCGGTTCTGTCCTCGTACATTTCCTGAAAGGTCTTGCCCTGGTCAGCCGGATTCAGGTCAACGTCCTTCGCGCTTCGCTTCCAAGGGCTGTCGTCCGGCAGAAACGCATACGCGATATTATGTTGTAGCCACTCGAAAGCCATATCCTCCGGCGTCCTGAAGAATTCCATGTCCCGCCCGTGTACGGGATGAACGTCCGAGAGCGCCTGACAAATGATTACAATATCGTCCGTATCCGTAATTTTATAGGAATCGACAATCTTCCAGTTATCCGGCGTATATCGCGCCAAAAATTCCTCCTGATTGTACGAAAAGGCGTAGTTTTTTCCCGTTTTATCGAGCGCGTAAAGTCCAACGTCCTCGACGGACGAAAGTTTCCCGCTTTCTTCCGGTTCCGCCGCCGCTTCCGCTTCCGATTCCAGAGAATGGTCCGAAACCGGACTTTCCCCGTCGCTTTCCGTCTCAGCCAGTTCATTCGCCCTGTCGTATTCGCTTTCGGAAACCTGATTGTCCGCAAAGTTCCCGTCAGTCCCGCCGCGATTTCTCACGCCAATGGCACAGGCGGAGAGACAGCATAGAATCAGGAAACAGTACGCAATGGACAATGCGCGAATTTTGACGCTACGTCTCATTTCAGCTTCACTCCTTCTTCCGTCAGTAAATACTTTCCCCGTCCGCCTTTCATGACTTCCCCGTAAACGACGGCGAAAGAGCCGCCAAGAATAATCGCCGCGTCGAAACAGGCGGACGCTAAACTTAACGCCGCGCTGAAACGCGCCGTCCGCCCGTCCAGAGAGAAATCCGGCGATAAGATAAAACACGGTTCGTCATGACGTTCGACAAAGCCGCCAAACGCCGTCTGGCGCTCCAAGTCCTCTCCCGACAAGAGAATCTTTCCGGCGTCAAGCAGTTCCTCCGCGTTGTGACAGAACCGGCTTAGTCCGTCGTATCTTTTTCGGGGATTCGTCAATTCGTACAACAGCCGCTCCCGTCTTGATTTTCTGACGAACAGCCGGACGAAACGCCTTTCTTCCTCATAATCCATAGGCTCTCCCGCTCCGTAAATTTTGCGTTGCGGCTTTGAGGATACCATAACTTTGCGCGCCTGACAAGCGAAAATTTTTCGCGCCGCAAAACAGACGGAAATTACGCGATAGCTGGCAAAATTCAGCTTTATTTCACTGAAAATATTGCGTGGCGGAGTGGGGGGAGTTTTTTGCCCGATCCCTTCCTCTTATAAGGCGGTGGCCTCTTAACGAAAACTCGCTTTCCTCCGGAACAGTTTTCGCTTCCGGTGCCTCCGTATCTTCCGCTCAGCGGCCTCCAATCTCAAAATGTGGAATCAGGCTATGCCGTCAAAGGCTTTGTTCATGTAATGATAAAATCCCTCGTCGTAATCGTCCTCCTGACATGCTGCGGCTATAACGGAACCGACGTAGAAGAAATCCTGTTCCGGCGTAAAGGTGTTGTAGGCGGCGCTGAAAAAGGCCCGGTCGAGTTTCGCCGCCATGCGCCGGACGTGATTTGCCGCTCTGCGTTCCAGCAGGCCGTCCACGCCGTAAAGCCGGATGTCCGTTTCCTCGATTTCCTCGACGATTTCATCGTCGTGGTCGAGCGGCACCGCGACGGGACGCGCTCTCAGGGCGTCGCCCTTCCCGGCGGCGCGGGCCGTGCCGTAGGCCTTGGGGGACGCATTGGCGAACCGCTTCGCCTCCACGCTCCCGGACGTGGGGTCGCCGGACAGTTCCCGGTTCTTCATGTCGGCGGAAATCAGTTCCTTCTGTACGTTCTCAATCACCCTGCCGTACAGTTCGGACAGATAGTCATGCCCTTCCTGTTCCAGCAGAATGTTCAGCGACGTAATTCTGCCTGTCGTAGCGGGCATTCGTCATCATGCTTTCATCAGAAAATAATGGGCGGCGGGGGTGCGGACTTGCCGCCGCTCGCGGGTTGCGCAGTGGGAGAAGTGAACTTCGGCGCGTTTTTCGCCGCCTCCGCAGTCTTGGCGGCCTCCGCTTTTTCCTCGGCGGACTGGTACAGGGACGGGTCGGCCTTTTTCGCGTCCTTCATGAAGTCGTCGAACCCGTAAAAGCCCGTGTCCGCGCCCTTCCATTTCAGGCCGCTCTTTTCGTCCATGCACTCCGCCATAATCTGCTCCGTTCGTTTTGAGAATCTCCATCAGTCGTTTCATGTTGCAATTCCTCTATCGCGTTTGCGAATGATGAACGAGCAAGCCTTCAGCATACAGCCCATATCGTCCAGCGTTTCGGAAACCTCGGCGGGCGTTTCCGCCGACAGGATTTCCACGCGTTCCGAAAGGCTCCGCACGGTTTTCGTCAGGTCGTACAGCAACGACATGGAAACCGCGTCGGCGTCGAAAGAAAAGCGTTCCGTGTCCCGCATTTCCCGCTGTTCCCGTTCCAGATGTTGCCGGATTTGCCCGTAAAGCCGCTGAAAGAACGCGAACCCCGCCTTTTGCGTGTCGGCGATTAGCGGCTCAATCAAAGGCCGCTCCGCTTTCGGTATCTCGTTCGGGAGTTCCTTTAATGTCTGGTAAAGCGAATCGTAGCTCAACCGTTCCGTCAGCGCGGCGCGGACTTTGCTTTCCAGATTGTGCGCTTCGTCCTTAGGCGACTTGCCGCTTTCCTGTGCTGTGTTCCCGTGCCGACTTTCGCTTTTCGGTCAGACAGGTTGTTTCCCGCTTATCCTGCGGGGTAGCGCCTCACACTACTTTGCTTAACGCCCTATCCGGGCGCACCGTGGCTGGCCATCATTGCCGCCGCATGCTCACAGGCTTCGCGTTCGATTTCGCTCATGTGTCCGTAGTCGTACATTTGAGAGCGTGAGAGCGTCGCCCCCCTTTCAGGTCGCCAACGCTGGCAAATTCCCCGAACGCAAGGAACGCTACCGCATACTCCCGCTTGCTTAAACGAAACTGAAATCCACGCAAAAAAACGGGACTGTCCGTCTTTTCGACAGACAGTCCCGTTTTTTACTACGTTATTTCGGGCTCTGGAAAGTATTTTCCCTTGCGGGTGGCAAGGATTATCCCTTGACTTCCAGAATCGGCGTGCCTACCGCGACTTCGCCCCCGGAAAGAATCGGCTTGACGGCGCTGTACTCGTCGGTATTGCAGATAATCATGGGCGTAGTGAGCAGGTAGCCCGCCTTCTTGATGGCGTCCATGTCGAACGTGATGAGCAAGTCGCCCTTCTTCACGGGCTGGTCTTCCGCGACGTTGACTTTGAAATACTGCCCGTTGAGCTTGACGGTATCAATGCCGATGTGCAGGAGGACGTCTGCACCGTCGTCGGCCAGAATGCCGATTGCGTGCTTGGTGTCGAAGATGTTCTCGACGACGCCGTTGACGGGGCTGTAGAGGCGGCCTTCCGACGGCTCAATCGCGACGCCCTGTCCGAGCGCGCACTGCGCGAACGCCTCGTCCTGTACCTTCTCCATCGGAACTACGGTGCCGTTCATGTGGGCGGACAACGTGGAATCCTTCATTTTCTCTTTGCTCTTGGGCTTATCGTCGGCGGCGGGGGCGTCGATGGACGCCGTGTCGACCATATCGGCCTCGGGGGTGTCCATGAAGTCCTCGAGGTTGGACTTGATAACCGCCACCTGCGGGCCGTAGATGACCTGCACGCCGTTGCCCTTGTGGATGACGCCGGAAGCGCCCGACTGTTTCAGCACCGCGTCGGAAACCTTACTGGAATCGATGACCGTGACGCGCAGGCGGGTTGCGCAGCAGTCCACGTCCGAGAGGTTCTTCTTGCCGCCCAGGCCCTTGAGAATCATGGCGGAAGTCGGGTCGGAGAAGCCGCCGGAACCAGTGGGTTTGCCGTCGGGGCCGATTCCGGTCTTGGCCTTGAAGTCGGAACGGGTGAAGAGCTTGGTTTCCTCGTCGTCGGCCTCGCGACCGGGGGTCTTGAGGTCCATCTTGGTAATCATGAAGTAGAACGTGAAGTAGTAGACGAAGAAGTACACAATACCCACGATGACGACCCAAATCCAGCTTGTTTTCGCGTTGCCCTGCAAAATGCCGAACAGCGTCAGGTCGATGAGGCCGCCGGAGAACGTCATGCCCACGCCGACGTTGAAAATGTGCATGAGCATGTAGGAGAGGCCCGCGTAGACGCAGTGGACGGCGTACATCAGGGGGGCCACGAACAGGAACGTAAACTCAATGGGTTCCGTGATTCCGGTCAGCATAGCGGTCAGGGCGGCGGAAATCAGGAGGCCGCCGGCGACCTGTTTCTTTTCGGGTTTCGCGCAGCGGTACATGGCCAGCGCCGCGCCGGGGAGACCGAAAATCATGAACGGGAACTTGCCGGCCATAAAGCGCGTGGCGGATACGGAGAAGTGTTCGATACTGCCGCTGTTGGCAAGCTCGGCGAAGAAGATGTTTTGCGCGCCCTGTACGAGTGCGCCGTTGACTTCCATCTCGCCGCCCATGGCCGTCTGCCAGAAGGGCATGTAGAAGACGTGGTGGAGGCCGAAGGGAATCAGGGCGCGCTCGATAATGCCGTAAATCCAGGTGCCGATGTAGCCGGACTTGAGCACCAGTCCGCCCAGCGCGGCGATGCCCGTCTGGATGATGGGCCACACGAAGAACATGACCACGCCGACCAGCAGAAAGACCGCCGTCGAGGCAATCGGCACGAAGCGCGTACCGCCGAAGAAGGAGAGCACCTGCGGGAGCTCAATCTTGTAGAAACGGTTGTGGAGCGCGGCGACGCCCAGTCCGACGATGATACCGCCGAAGACGCCCATTTGCAGGGTAGTAATGCCGAGCATGGACGTGGTGGAGTTGGCGGCCATAGCCTCCACGCCGCCCCGGGCGGTAATCATGGCGGAGATGGACGTGTTCATGACGATATAGGCAATGGCACCGGAAAGGGCGGCAACGTCCTTCTCGCGCTTTGCCATACCGATTGCGACGCCCATGGCGAACAACAGCGCCAGGTTGCCGAATATCGCGTTGCCGCACTGGTTCATGATGTCCAGGAGCGTGTAAATCGCGCTGCCCGGGTAGATGACGCCGGTCAGGTGGTAGGCCTCCAGCATGGTGGCGTTGGTGAACGAACTGCCGATACCGAGCAGCAGTCCGGCGGCGGGCAGGAGGGCGATGGGCAGCATGAACGAGCGCCCAACCCTCTGCAGTACGCCAAAGATTTGGTCTTTCACAAAATTTCCTCCCTTTACATACAGTTTCCTTTCCTGCTCTATTCAAAACCGCCGTAGCGGTAATTTTCGGCATTACTTCCGGTCGGCGTTGATACGCTTCAGGTGGATGGTCAGGTACATGAGCTCCTCGTCGGACAAGTCCCGGTGCCACGTCTTTTTCACATACTCCGCGATGTGCCGGGCACACTTGTAGTGTGTCGCGCAACTCCGGATAATCATTTGCCGGAATTGCTCGTCCTGTTCGGAATCCCCGTCTTCCAGGGACTTCCCCTGAAAGAGGCGTTGCGCGAAGTAGCGCAGATGTACGACGAAGCGGTTGAAGTCCAGCGATTCGCGGTCGAACGTGCGCTGGTAGTAGTATTCCACGACCTGCAACGCGCCTTCTATCAGGCGCGTGATGTCGTACATCTCGCTCATATCGGTGTTGAGTTCGGCGTTGACGATGTGCAGGGCGATGAAGGAGGCCTCGCTGTCGCTGAGGTCGATTCCGGTACGCTCCCGCACGACCCGCACGCAGTGCTGTGCAAGGCCGTACTCCGTCGGGTAATAACAGATGATATCGCCCTCTAACGGGTTCTGGAACGTGATACCCTCCTGCTTGCGGCGTATGGCGAAACTGATGTGGTCTGCCAGCGTGATGAGAAGGGATTCGTTGAGGGGGCCGGAAATATGTTGTTTGATGTCGGCAATCAGTTCTTCGGTGAGTTCGAGGTGTTCGATGGGAATCTGTTCGACGAGTTCGCGCAATTTCCGTTGTTTGTCGCGGCTCTCCATGCGGTAGGTCTTCTCCACGCGCGCCGGGTCGATGAACTCCCCCGGGTGGCGGCGGAAGCCGAGGCCCTTCCCGGTCACAATCAGTTCCTGATTGTGGCTGTCGATGACGCAAAGGATGTTGTTGTTGATGACTTTCTTGACCCGCAACCCCTTCGCCTCCTCAATAAAAAACAAACCACCCCCGCCCACAGGAAGTCGGACAGAGTTGGTCAAGCCCGGACAGGCCGGTAACATTCCAACGGAATTTGTGAACGAATTGTATCATTTTACGCCGGAATTGTCAAGCACAGGCGTTTCGACGCCGAAAATTCGTGATTTTGCAGTATTTTCAGAGGTGTTTTTGTGACTTTCAACCATGCGGAAACGGGGGCCGATTCCGTGGAACCGGCCCCCGCCGCAAGGCGCGATATCGTCAGGCCGCCGCTTACAGCGACTTCTCGTAAGATTCGACCATCTTCTTGACCATCTGCCCGCCGACGGAGCCGGCCTCGCGGCTGGTCAAATCGCCGTTGTAGCCGTCCTTGAGGTCTACGCCCACTTCCGCCGCCGCTTCCATCTTGAAGCGGTCCATAGCCGCGCGGGCCTCCGGGATGTTGAGGCGGTTCTTGCTACTGCTGTTGCTTTCCTTATCGAAACTCTGATTAGACATGGTAGTCTCCTTCTTGGTTCGTGTCGTGTTTGCGATTGGGTATCGCCCGCATAGTTTGGCACGAAGCGAGCGGAATATGCCCCCGTTCGTATGGAAAATCGCGCACGTAAAGGAAACCCGTGTCAGTCAAGGAGCTGGATTCCGGCCCCCAGAATGCCGTCCCCGATGTAGACGCTGAATGTGCTGTTGATTTCCCCGTCGCACAGGAAGCCGTAGTCGGGCAGGGCGGCGGTCAATTTCTCCCGGAGCAGTTCCATTCCGGCGGGGTCTCCGCCGTTGGCGACCGCCAGGTTGTAACGGCGGTGTTCGCCCCGGTACTTGACCATCAAATCCGTGAGCTTTCCTATCACCTGATTCCGGCCCCGCACTTTCGCCACGGACTGTAGCTGTCCGTCCTCGGGGGAGAAGGCCAGCAGGGGCTTGATTTGCAGGAGCGTCCCGGCGGCGGCGGTGACTTTCCCGATTCTCCCGCCTTTGAGCAGGTATTCGAGCGTGTCCACGGAGAAGGCCACCGTCGTATTGCGAATCAGAAACGGAATGCGGCGTTCGGTGAGTTCCTGCCAGTCGTACCCGTTTTTCAAGTCCTCCAAAATCTGGAGCACAATCAGTCCCTCTCCGACGGAACCGCTGAGCGTGTCGTAGACCCTCATGGCGACGCCGCTGTTGTCGGCTTCCAACTCTTCCGCCGCGAGGCGTACCAGATTGTAAGTGCCGGAAATCCCGCTGGAGACCATGATACCAATAATGCCGTCGTAGCCGTCGGCGAGGATTTGCCGGAGGGTCTGTTCGAGGCTCTCCGTAGAAGGCAGGGACGTTTTCGGGAGTTCGCCGGCGTGGAGGCGTCTGTAAACGTCGGCGCTCCGTATGGTGAGGCCGTCGAGGTATTCCCCGTCGGCGCAGAGGATGCGCAGGGGCACCGTGTAAATGTTGTGTCGGCGCAGAACGTCCGGCGACAGGTCTACGCAGGAATCCGTTAAAATGGCGATTTTTTTCGGGGTCATGGGCTGTCCCTCCTGACAGGCAGTCTCGTTCTGAATTTTGCCCCTATTAAACCACAAAAACGCCGGAACCGCAAGAGTAAATTTGCGGTTCCGGCGCGGAATGAGCGTTTATCCGGCGGGGTAGGGGCTACTCGGGCAGAGGGGCCTTTGCGTGGCGCTGTCCAGCAGGAAGGCCCTGACGGTACTCGCGCCCGTGATGTCCAGCGGGAGCGTCACGCTGTCCGGCGCGCCCGCGGCGGCGGTCGTACTCCCGGTGGCGGCCCGGAGGAATTGCCCGCTTTCGGCGTAGGCCGCGACTATCAGCGCGGCCCCGTGGCCGGAGTGGTTCGCGAGTTCGACCGTGACGCCCTCGGCGCTTGCGGTTACGTTCTGAATCTCGTACTCATACGCATACGCGGGGGGCTGATAGTCCGCCGTGTCGAGCGTCAGGAACTCGTCGCCCCACAGATTCCGGGTCTGGCCGTCATAGACAAAGGCGAAATAGTCGTAAAAGGTGTACTGCGAAGGATTCCGGCTGTGCGGTGTGCCGCCTTTCAGAAATAGGTAGTCCGGGCCGCCGTTGCTGTCGGAGTTGGTCACGTCCACAAGATAGCGCTTTCCGTTCTCCATCGTGACAATGTTCCACATATGGTCTCCGGCACCTGTGCCGCCTCCCAGCAGGCCCGTCACAAGACAGCACTCCACGTTCGGGCTGTCGAACGCGCTCAGGTCGCAGAGGTACTTGAACGCCTTGGAGTAGCCTTCGCAAACGACCTTGGTCTCGGGGACGCCGTCGAATACGCTGATTAACTGCCATGGGTCGCCGTAGGCCGTGTGCGTGCTGTCGGCGGCGGCGTGGTCGTAGTCCACCAGGGCGCAGATTTCGGTGGAGTAGCCCAGCAGTTTTTCGTAGTCGGAGCGTCCCCCGTACCGGTTTACAATCGCCGTCGCGGTGGACACGATGTTCTCGATTCCCGCGTGAAGCGCCCGGTTGACCGTCGTGCCGCTCCCGTAGTCCGGCGACACGCTCATAATAATGGTCATCGTCGGAACCGATTCGAGCGTCACTCGAGCGGAGGTTCCGGAATAAGAAGAAGCTGTGTAGCGAAATCCAACGCCCCCGTCCGATTCGCCGGATTTGTTATACCAGTATAATTCGTAGGGGCAGTCCGCAAGAAGCGCGTCAAAAACGGCGTTGGTATCGTAGTTGTAGCATTCTTCGATTTTCTCGGACAGCGCCGCTTCCCCCTGCGGGGAAAAGATATCCGACACGCCCAGTTCCGCCGCCGTCCACGTCAGGGGAAAGTTGTCGTAGGAGATAACCAGAACCGCTTCGGTTTGTTCGCCGCTTGCGATTTTCGAGACAAATTCCTTGAGCATGTCATACAGTTCCTTGTCCTTGTCGCTGAGGCGGGAGCGGGCGTCGGACAACAACCCGGCCCCGTTCGACACCCCCGCCCGCCGGAGCAGGTATTCGTAGAACAGCGCGCCGTCGTCGGTGTCGGCGGCGGTCGCGTCCACGGCATACGCCGCGCTCTGCGTCGTCCGCGCCGGGAATGCCAGCGCCGCCGCGCACAGAATACACGCCAGCGCCGCCCGGATTCGCTTGCAGACAGGATTCATGCAAACCCCTCCTTAAATTTCACGTTCCTTTTTTTGCCAATTCCGCGCGAAATCGCGGATTTTTCGCTGTTTTCAGCATTATATCGTGATTGACTGTCCGTGTCAAGAACGAGCGGTGACAATCCGGCGTCGTTTTGTCACCATTGCGCGTCCGGGACTGGAAAATGTACACATTTTTCCGGCCCATTTCCGAAAAATCCCTTGCGCGGCGGGGAAAAACATGGTATGATAAAAGAAGGGGATAGAGGCGCGGAAACGACGAACCCCCCGGAGTCGGCAGACTGTGAACGGGGCGGAGGCTTTTCCGCCGAATTGTCCGTCCGGGCGCGGGCGGGCGGTGGGGCCGTGCGGAATACGCCCGGCACTGTCCGCGAGGTCTTCGCGGGGGCGCTATCCGTTGTTCTTATGCCGTTTTCGCGGCGTGGGCCGGTGGAACATTCCCCCGGCTGTTGTTTTTCCGGAACGTCCCCGGCCTCGATTCGCCCCGTCCGCGCAATCCGCCCGTGAAGGAGGCTTTTCTATGAAATTTGAAAACGTGCGGGGCTCCATCGTCGCCATGATTACGCCCTTCCGCGACGACGGGAGCGTCAACTTCGACGCGCTGACCGTCCTGCTGGAACGCCAAATCAGCGAGGGCACCGACGCCATTCTGGCCCTCGGCACCACCGGGGAATACTCCACGATGAGCCACGAGGAGGACGCCGCCGTAGTCGAACACACCATCAAGACCGTCGCCGGACGCGTCCCGGTGATTGTCGGGAGCGGTTCCAACTCCACCGCCACACAGCGGGAAATGAGTTTGCGCTATCAGGACATGGGCGCGGACGCGCTCCTGCTGATTGCGCCGTACTACAACAAGGCCAACCCCGAGGGGATGTACCGCCACTTCACAGCCGCCGCCGACGCCGTGGACATTCCCTGCCTGCTCTACAACGTCCCGGGCCGCACCGCCTGTTCAATTCCGGTCTCCGTGGTCGAACAGCTCAGCAAACACCCCCGGATTGCCGGAATCAAGGAGGCGTCCGGCGATATGTCCTACGCCATGAAAATCGCGCGCTTCGTCGGCCCCGACTTCGCGCTCTACTCCGGAAACGACGATATCACGATTCCTATTTTGAGCGTTGGCGGGAGCGGCGTCATTTCGGTCTACGCGAACGTCTGCCCGCGCGCCTGCCACGACATCGTAACCGACTACCTCGCTGGGCGTCAGCGGAAGGCCCTCGAAACGCACTTGAAGCATTTGCAACTCATGAACGACCTGTTCATGGAAGTGAATCCGATTCCGGTGAAAAGCGCCATGAACATGATGGGACTGCCCGCCGGGTCTCTGCGCCTGCCCCTGTGCGAGATGAGCGAGGAACACCGTATCGACCTCTGGACGACGCTCCGGGACGAGGGGCTTGTATAACAGGAAGGGGAATAGCCATGAAAATTCTGCTGATTGGCCGGGGCCGTATGGGCCAGATGATTCAGTCGACGGCGGAGGCCGACGGCGACACTATCGCCGCTTCTTTCGACGAGTTCGACATTGAAGACCTGGCCAAAGAGGGCAAGGTCGCCGATGTCATGATGGACTTTTCGCGCCCGGAGGCTTTGCCGTACCTCGCCGACTACGTCCGCCGCACGGGGACACCGTTACTTTCCGGCACCACCGGACTGAGCGACGAACAGAAGCGCCTCTTTGAAAGTCTCGGCGAATTTGCCCCGGTTCTGTGGAGCGCGAACTACTCCCTGTGTGTCGCCGTACTCTACCGGGTTCTGAAGCTTGTCGCGCCGATTCTCAACGGCTACGACGTGGAAATCACGGAGACCCACCATAACCAGAAGACCGACGCCCCCAGCGGCACCGCAAAGCTGTTTCTCGACGCAATCGACCCGGCGCACGCGCTCACGCCGACTTACGGCAGGGAGGGCGACGTAGGCAAGCGGCGTCGGGACGAAATCGGGGTACACGCCCTGCGCGGCGGCACTGTAGCCGGGACGCATACCGTACACTTCTTCGGGCAGGATGAGGAACTGGAGTTCACGCACCGCGCCGCGAGCCGACAGATTTTCGTCAACGGCGCGCTCCGTATGGCCCGACTGCTCCCCGGCAAGCCGAACGGCGTCTATGACCTGCAAGCGCTCCTGTTCGGCGGCTGACAGGCATTTCTCCCGAAAGGGAGGAGGAAAACAACTTACGACATACAACATATGTCTTGAAATGGAGAACTTGCTATGGATTCCCTGAACGCACAGGAAATTATCGACTATATCGCCAACTCCGAGAAGAAAACCCCCGTCAAGCTCTACCTGAATGTCACGGGCCCGGTGGACTTCGGAAACGCCACTGTCTTTCGCGGTGCCCGCGACGAGCGCGACAACTCCGAAAGCCTGATTGTCTTCGGCGACTGGGCCGAACTGGAACCGATTCTCAAGGCCAGCGCCGACAAAATCAGGGACTGTATCATAGAGAACGACCGCCGCAACTCCGGCGTGCCCCTGCTGGACTTGAAAGGCGTTAAGGCGCGTATCGAACCGGGTGCCATTATCCGGGAGAAGGTCGAAATCGGGGAGGGCGCGGTCATCATGATGGGCGCGGTCATCAACATCGGCGCGGTCGTGGGCAAGGGTACTATGATTGACATGGGTGCCGTGTTAGGCGGACGCGCCACCGTGGGCGAATACTGCCATATCGGCGCGGGGGCCGTCCTCGCCGGGGTCGTGGAGCCCGCTTCCGCGACGCCCGTCATTGTGGAAGACCATGTACTCGTCGGGGCCAACGCCGTCGTGATTGAGGGCGTCCATATCGGCGCGGGGGCGGTGGTAGCCGCCGGGGCCGTCGTCATTGAGGACGTTCCCGAAAACGCCGTCGTCGCGGGCAGTCCCGCCAGAGTCATCAAGCAGAAGGACGCCAAAACGGAAAGTAAAACCGCGCTTGTGGACGCTCTCCGCCAGTTGTAATCATCAGTCAGGGCGGCGCGGGCGTCTGTGCGGAACGGGGAGGAGGATTTTACATGAAACGGAAACTCATACTGCTTTCGGCACTGTTACCCGCCGCCATCCTGATTCTATGCGGGACACAATCGGCCCGCGCTACGTATGCCGACGTGCCCGACAGCGCCCTCGGCGACGAGGTCAGGAAGGCCATCGAATACGGCCTGATGAAAGGAAAAAGCGACACCTCTTTCGGTTATTCCGACCCCATGACCCGTGCGCAGTTCGTCACGGTTCTGGACAGAATGCTATTCTCCGCCACTGACAGCGAACCGTCGCTGGACAGAATGCGATTTTCTGACGCAGACAGCGAGCCTTTGCCGGACACCATGAAACTGCCGGACGGATTCCCCGAAACCTACCACGAGGCGCTTTCCCGTGCCGTGGCGCGCGAGGTCGTGCCGGATTCGATTCCCTTCCACCCCAATGAGCCAGTCACCCGGGGCGACATGGCGGAAATGCTTGTCAGGGCGCTGGGGCTGAACGACGCCGCGCTGTCATTGAGTTCCAAACAGTTCGATTCCGGCCAGATATCGGCCCCCGTCGCTGAGAATCCGACGCCCTTCCTCGACCTCCCGGCGGGGAAGGAGGGCTACGCCGTCATTGCCTACACCATCGGCATGACGAAAGGCCTGTCGGACACCAGTTTCGCACCCGACGCCACGGCGACCCGCGCGCAGGCCGCCGCTATGCTCACGCGCGTTTACGAGAGACTCAACCGCGAAACCGACTTCCGTCATGTCTTTTACACTGCCGCGTACCCCGCGTTCAACCCCCCGGCGGACGCGGTCAGCGTCGAATGGAGCCGCATGACGTGGGCCAACTCGCGCGCCGTCCTGTCTACGAAAGCGGGGCCCTCGGAGGAGCGCTTTGTCCCGCCTGATTACGAAAAAATCGTGGAAGACGTGACAGCCGACGGCGCGGAACTATATCTCAGTGTCTTTATGGACGCCTCCGGCGGCGTCGAAAAACTGCTCGCTTCCCGGGACGGCAGGGGGGAGGCCGTCGGGCAGATTCTCGACGAGCTGACTGTGCCGTATCCCGCGCTGGGGCGCAACCCCTACGGCGGCGTCACCGTCGACTTTCGGGGACTGCACAGAGAACAGCAGAGCCTCTTTACTGAATTTCTCTCCGAACTGCGCGACGCGCTCGCCCCGACGGGGAAGGGGCTTTACGTCTGCGTTGCGCCGTACCTGCCAGCCGCGCACCGGGACGACGGCTACGACTGCCGCGCCATCGCCGAACTCGCCGACAAAATCATCCTGACGGCCTACGACTACAACGCCGAAAACCTGAACCATTTCCTTGCCACGGAGGCCTACAAGAACGAGGCCCCGGCCCCGTTAAGCGCCGTGTACTTGTCCCTCTGGAAGCTGTCGGAGGCGGTGCCGGACAGTTCCAGACTGTCCCTCGGCGTCAGCCTCCGCCCGACCGGGTGGGAAATCGGACAGAATGACGATTTACTCTCCGGTTCCCCGGTATCGCCCGACGCCGACGCTCTGCGGCAGTACTTGCAACTGCCCGGCACGGAAAACGGCTGGTCTGTTCCGTATCAAATGCCATACACAGTCTACACGACGCGGCAGGGCTCCCGCTACTTCGTCTGGTACGAAAACGAAAAGAGTATCCTCGGAAAGACGGAAATCGCCCGGCTGTTCGGCGTGACCGGAATCTCCTGCTGTCGTACCGGCCAGAATCCGCTTTGCGCCCCGTGGTAACCGCTTCGCCTTCCTTAATGTAATCCCGCGTTCCCCGTCCCCGAAAGGGAAGGGGAACTTTATATTGCCATTAGTCCGACTCCTGCTCTTCCTTCTTCTTTTCGCGTTTGACACGCGAAAGGGGAGTGGCCTTCGCCGCGACGCGGAGGCCTTCATTGTCAATGTGGGTGTAAATTTCCGTGGTGTTCAGGTGCTCGTGGCCTAACACTTCCTGTACCGCTTTCAAATTGACGCCGTTCTGTAACATTAAGGTGGCGGCGGTGTGGCGGAGTTTGTGCGCGGAGTAACGTCTGCTGTCCAATCCGGCCGCGTCCAGGCACCGCTTGACCATCGCGTGAACCGCGGAACGGCTCGGCCTCGTGTCCCGCGCCGACAGGAACAGCGCGTCCGCGTACTTCCCGCTGACCGGGTGCCGTACCGCCAAATAGGCCCGGATTGCCTCCCGGCACGCGTCATTCAGGTACAGAATGCGCACTTTGTTACCCTTTCCGAGTACGCGCAGGGTCTCGCCCTGGATGTCCGAGATGTTCAGGGCAATCAGTTCGGAAATGCGCAGGCCGCAGTTCAGAAACAGCGTCAGCATACAGTAGTCGCGCTCCTGGTACTTTCCCTCCACCGAATCCAGTAGACATAAGCTCTCATCGAGTGTCAGGTACTCCGGGAGGGATTTTTTCCGTTTGGGCGTATCCAAGTCCCGGACAGGATTTTCCTTTAACTGGTGGGTTTTGGTGGTGAGATAGCTGTAAAAAGAGCGGATAGCCATAATTTTTCGGGCCCGCGAGGCCGCGTTCAGGCCGTATTCCGTCCGGAGACTGTTCTGGTGTCTGGGCCGTTCGCGGCTCAGGTAGGTCATGTAGGCGTAGACCTCCGCGACGGTCACGGTGGACACAAAGGACAAATCGACATCGGAAATATCGACTTCCTGCAAATCCCCGTGGTACCGTTCCGGATTCCGCGCCTGCTTCAGATAGCGGAAAAAGTTCCGCAAGTCCAGAAAATACTCGTCAACAGTCGCTTTGGAATGCGATTTGATAATCTCGTGATACGACAGAAATTCCCGCAGAATCGGCGGCGCGCTCGTACGATAGTCAGGCATTGTTTTCACGGCGGAACAGCGTCCCGGAACCGAAGATTTTCCGGTTCTCCTCTCTTTGATTGAACAAAATTTTTATTTTGTTCAATTATGACAACCTGTTATATCCCGCCTTCCCTCCCCTCACGAATTGCTGTTGAGCCGCTTCCCGGCCCAACAGCTCCCTGTTATTATATACATACTTCTTTCACTCGTCAAGGAAGATTCTCCGGAGGCGTTTCAAACCCTGGCGTTCCAGTCGCGAAATCTGCACTTGCGACACTTTCAAAATTCGCGCGGTTT
>CAMHBH010000041.1 GCA_946183175.1 uncultured Oscillibacter sp. | reverse complement strand
GATGTCTCCCATTTTGATACTGCCAACGTCACGGATATGGGCGGGATGTTTTACGACTGTAGCAGTTTGACGGCGCTGGATGTCTCCCATTTTGATACTGCCAACGTCACGGATATGGGCGGGATGTTTTACGGCTGTAGCGGCTTGACGGCACTAGATGTCTCCCATTTCGATACCGCTAACGTCACGTATATGGAGAATATGTTTTCCGGCTGTAGTGGGTTGACGGCGCTGGATGTGTCTAACTTCAATACCGCCAACGTCACCACTATGCGCAGTATGTTTTTAGGCTGTAGCGGGTTGACGGCGCTGGATGTGTCTAACTTCAATACCGCCAATGTTACGTATATGGTCGATATGTTTTCCCGCTGTGCAGAGTTGAGAACATTGGATATCTCCAGTTGGGATACTGCTAATGTTACAGGCATGTCTTTTATGTTTTTCCGCTGTTCCAATCTAAAAACAATTTATTCTTCCGAACGATTTGTTACTTCGTCTGTTATTTCAGGTGAACAGATGTTCGATGCCTGCCAATATCTTTCCGGCGGAAATGGAACTAGATATAACAGCAATCATATGAATGTGACTTACGCGCGGATTGATACACCGTCCACCCCCGGTTACTTTACCGATAAAAATTCGCCTCTCATTTCTCCCAGTGGCCTATATGCAATACTCTACGACGACGGTACGCTCGTCTTTCAGAACAGCAATACGCCACTCTCTGGAGAGAGCGTCACTATGACATATCCAGTTGATTTAACAAAGAGCTACACTATCGGCGTTTCCTCTTCTCTCCCGTGGTACCCTGACCGCGCTTCTATTCGTGTTGTCTCGTTCGCGGATACTGTTCGACCTACTTCTATGCGATATTGGTTTCGCGAATGTAGAAATCTGGAACGTATAGACAATATTCATAATTTGGATACTTCTTATATTACGAATATGAAGAATACGTTTTTCGGATGTTCAAGTTTGACAACGTTAGATGTGTCTGGCTTTGATACCTCTAGTGTCAAGGATATGTCGGGTATGTTTAGCGGATGTTCAAGTTTGACAACATTAGATGTGTCTGGCTTTGATACCTCTAGTGTCACAGATATGTCGGGTATGTTTAGCGGATGCTCGAGTTTGGTGACGCTGGATGTCTCTCATTCTGATGTCTCCAATGTCACCGTTACGGGCTATATGTTTAGAAACTGCGCAAGCCTGAAAACACTAGATTTATCCAACTGGGATACATCCAAGGTCAGGAACATGGATTCGATGTTTTCCGGGTCTTCCAACCTGACAACAATCTACGTTTCTGAAAAGTTTATTATGGCGTCCAGCGACGTTGGTCACGAAATGTTCCGGAATTGTACTTCCTTGGTCGGCGGAAGTGGAACCAAGTATGACAATGGTCATACCGCCTATATGTATGCCCGTATCGACACGGCGTCCGCGCCCGGTTACTTTACCGCGAAAGAGCCTACCCCCGTTACTTATACGGTTACATGGCGAAACTATGACGGTACGGTTTTGAGAACCGACAGAAACGTTGTCGCGGGCACAGTTCCCACTTATGACGGAGAGGCCCCGGTTAGAACTGGGTACAGGTTCACAGGCTGGTCTCCGCAACCGTCAGCCGTGACGGGCGATGTCGCGTATACCGCGCAATTTACGGAAGTTGAACAGCTTTTTGACGTGCGTCGCGACGCCTACGCATTCGGAAACAGTATGCAGGGTTTCGGCTACACGTCGCGCGGCGGCCCCGGCGGCGGACGGTATCCCATTCCCGCGCAGTCGTTCTATGTGATATTCGGCGAAAGCGTCCGGGCGAAAATGCTCTATATGCGGGAAAGCTCCAAGGCGTGGGGCGGGAATTGCGCGGGTATGGCGTCGAGCGCGGCGTTGCTGTTCGCCTACGGACAGCTCAACCCTGCGGACTTCGGCAAAAGTAACACGTACTCACTGGAAATCGGCGACAAAAACGCGGAAATGTCCGTCCTGACGCTCGTCGAGGCCTTGCAGATAGCGCAATTTACGGACGCCTTCGGACAGGCACGGCAGGCCAATCAAGTCACGTCCGGACAGTCCCTGAACGGCCTCTATCAGACGATAAAGGACGAAATCGGACAGGGCCGCCCGACCCTGCTTGCCGTTGTCAAGAACGGCGTCGGCGGACACGCCCTGCTCGCTGTCGGCGCGGACGACGCCGGAAACAGAATCCTTATCTATGACTGCAACCACCCCGGCGAGTTGCGCTATATGACGCTCTCCGCCGACAGAACCGCGTGGAGTTACGATATGGGCGGCTACGGCGTCTGGGGTAGCGACAGCGGCGCGTGTTCGATATCCTACGTGCCCTACGCCGTGCTGGAGGATATCTGGGCCAATCGCGGGAATTTGCGGCAGACCAGTCAGGTGCTGACCGTCAACGCGGAGAACGTGTCGATTACGAACTTTGACGGCGACACCGTGGCAAGTCTGGAAGACGGGCAGTTGGTCACGAGTACGGAAGGCGTCTACGAGCTGTTCGACTTGTCGATGTACTGGCCGGAGGAGCGGAGCATTTGCCTCCCGCGAAACGAGGTCTACACCGTTTCCACGAGCGACGATATCACGCTCAGCGCGAGTATGACGGACAGCCACATGAGCGCGGAAATCACGACGAGCGCGCATACCGTGACATTCGGCGTCAGCGACGACGAGAAGGAAAACAGCGTGGTCGTACAGGGCGCGACGGCCTCGGATACGTATTCCATCACGCTGGAATCGGACTTCGACGACCTGCGGCATAAGAATCTGACGCTGACGGGTACCGGACAGGGGGAAAACGTCAACGTGTCGATGACGCAGGACGGCGTGACCTTCGTCAATTGCAATATCGAGTCGCTGTCGCTGGACGCTTGCAAAATCGTCTCCGCCGCGCGCGGCAGAGACGGGAAGCTGTCCGTGACGCTGACAAACCCCAACAGCGCGACTTTGGCGGTGTCTTACTTCGACGCGAACGGGAAATTTATGTCGGCAAATATGCAAGCCGTAGCCGCCGACGCGGGCACGGTGTCGGTTGACATCCCGGCGGGCGCGGCGACCGCAAGCGTCATGCTGTTCGATAGCGACTGCCGCCCGCTGTGCGCGGCCCGCGAGGCCGACTTCTCCGGAGGCGCGGGATGAACGCCGCGCGGAATCTGTCAATGTTGCTTTGCCTGCTGGTATGCCTGAGCGGGTGTACGGGGCGGGAATCCGGGCGGGTGCCGGAGCGCTATTCGCTGTACTTTCTCCGTGCCGACCTCGCCGACGCCGCCGGAGACGGCGCGCTACAGCCTGTCGATTCCGGTATCGCCGCCGCGCCCGACGCCGCCCCCGACGAGACCGCGCGGGAGTTGTTGTCGGCGCTCCTGCGCGGCCCCGAGAGCGACGCCTTCCGGAATACGCTCCCCGCCGGGACGGCGCTCAACTCCGTCACATTGGAGGGCAGCCGCGCGACCGTCGACTTTTCGCGTACTTACGCCTCGCTGTCGGGAATCGCGCTGACGCTCGCCGACTACGCCGTCACGCTCACGCTCACGCAGATTCCCGAAATTTCCATGGTGCGTATCACCGTCGGCGGGCAGACGCTCGACTACCGCGACAGGCAGTCGTTCACGGCGCGCGACGTGCTGTTACTCCCCGACGGGGATGTCGTGGGCACGGTGACGCTTTCGCTGTACTTCCCGGACGCGTCGGGCGTACTGGTGCCCGAGGAACGGACGCTGAACCTGTACGAAGGCGACACACAGGTCGAAGTCGTGGCGCGGGCCGTGGAGAACGGCCCCGACAGCCGCGAACTCTACGCCGCGTTCCCGGAGGGGTTCCGGGTGCGTTCGGCGTGGCAGGAGACGGATATTTGTTTCGTAAACCTGTCGTCGGCGCTGGTGGAGACGCTCCCCGAAAACGCGAATCTGTCGCTTGCGTTGCTGTCGCTCGACCGCTCCCTGCACGAACTGGAAAGCGTCCGGGAAGTGCGCTACCTCGTCGACGGGGAGTTCCTCGACCACTACGGCGATATTCGTCTCATGGAACCCTACGCCCGTATTTCGCCCTGACAGGCCGCCTCCCTTGTCACGGGAGGCTTTTTGATTACTCTCCGGCGTCGGGCGCGGGTTCGGGTTCCGTGGATTCGTTCGGCGGTTCCGGCGCGTCGTCCGGCGACGCCAGCCCTATCGACAGTTCCAGCCGCACACAGGTTCCCTCGCCCTGCTTTGAGTACACGGAAATCGAGTGCCCCAGGTCGCCGCAGATTCGGCGGCACAGGTACAGCCCTAATCCGCGCCGCGCTTCCTCGTCCCCCTCCGCGACGGGGTTCGCGTCCAACAGGTGCTTTAGAATTTCCTCCGAAATGCCCGTCCCGCTGTCGCGTACCGTCAGGAATGGCCCCGCCCCGGTTCCGTTCCCGTCCGATACCGTCTCCCATTCTTCAGTACCTTCCGGCGCGCCCGCCTCCCGTTCGATAGAGACCGTCACGCCGCCCGAAAACGTGTACTTGAATGAGTTTGCCAGAATCTGTTCGAGCATGAAGGCCAGCCATTTCCCGTCCGTCACCACCATGACCGGGACGGGCTCAAAGGCAACGGAAATCTGTTTCTCAATCATTTCCCCGCTGAACTTCCGGAGGCTTTTCTGTACAATCGCGCTGAGGTCGTACTTCCGGAGCGCGTAGCCGGGGGCGGTCTCCAGGCGCGCGTACACCACCGCCATTTCCGCGTACTGCTCCAAATGCCGCAGTTCCACCGACATGCGCCGTACTAACGGGGAATCGCCCGTCAAGAGAAGCTGTTCCATCGCGCTGACGGGCTCTTTGATTTCTTTCGCCCAGCGCGCGTAATACTCCGCAAGTCCGGCGTGTTCCGGCTCGTCCGCCTCTTCCTCCGACGCCTCCACAAAGCGCCGTAACAAATTCTGGTAGTCCTCGTCGGCGAAACTCTCCTCCGGCGGGTAATTCGTGGCGAGTTCGTCAAGGGTTCTGCTGTTCAGTTCCGTGATATCGCCCATTGTAAGGCGCTTCTGGTAGACGCGCAACAGACGGCGTATCTCGAAGAACAGCACCGGGGCCAGGCTGAACAGTACCATATAGGACAGGAACACCGCCGGGAGGCCGTTGAAAATAAAGACAATCGCCCAGATACCCCAGCAGAGGGCGATATACAGTGCCGGGTACCGGCGGGAGTAGGCGTACTGCAAGGCGAAGCGTATGAAGTCCATAACTTGTCTCCTCTCGTGTGTCAGTCCCGCGACAGCGGAACGCCCGCGCGCAATTCCTGCCACTGCTCTTTCGTGATGAGTAGCTGTCGGGGGCGCGAACCCTCGAACGGCCCGACATATCCGCGCCGCTCCATCTGGTCAATGAGGCGCGACGCCCGCGAATAGCCT
This sequence comes from uncultured Oscillibacter sp., assembly GCA_946183175.1. Taxonomy (GTDB): domain Bacteria; phylum Bacillota; class Clostridia; order Oscillospirales; family Oscillospiraceae; genus Oscillibacter. The sequence goes on along the minus strand of CAMHBH010000041.1, from coordinate 10,809 downwards.
AATTTCAAGCGCCGCTGTAGCATGGATGTGGAGGCCTGTCCGGTTTCCAAAACTACGTCCACGGCGGCGGGTAACAAATCGTCCTGCTGTTCCACGGGCTCCGGCTCGACTTTCGCGGGCTTGTCCTGACCCGAAACCGCCGCGTCAATCGTGGCGAGTACGTTGTCGTCATAGCGCGTCTCCCGCTCCCCCTTGACGAACGCCACAACCTTTTCGATTTCCTCCGGCGAGACGTAACAGCCCTGTACGCGCTTCTTCTCCCCGCCGAGCGGGGCGTAGAGCATATCGCCGTTGCCGACGAGCTTTTCCGCGCCCGCGCTGTCGAGTATGATTCGCGATTCCATCGCCGAGGCCACCGCGAACGCGATACGGCTAGGGATATTCGCCTTCATGAGGCCCGTAATGACATCGGCGGACGGGCGCTGTGTGGCGATTACGAGGTGCATACCCGCCGCGCGGCCCATCTGCGCCACGCGCATTATCGACTCTTCGACTTCCTTCGCCGCCACCATCATTAAGTCGGCCAACTCGTCAATCACGACCACTACGCTGGGCAAAGGCGGGAGTTCCTTCTTCTTCAATAACAGTCTCTGGTACTCCGACAGCTTCTTGACGCCGTTTTCGGAGAAGGCCTTGTAACGGCGCATCATCTCCGTGACGGCCCACTGTAGCGCGCCGGCCGCTTTGCGCGGGTCGGTGACGACAGGAATCAACAAATGCGGAATGCCGTTGTAGGGGGCGAGTTCGACCATTTTCGGGTCAATCATGATAAAGCGCAACTGTTCCGGCGAGGACTTGTAAAGGAGGCTGATAATCATAGAGTTCGTACAGACGGATTTGCCCGAACCCGTCGTCCCGGCAATCAGGACGTGCGGCAAGTCCTCAATCGCGCCCGTCACGATATCGCCGCTGATGTCCTTGCCCAGGGCGAATGTCGTAGCCGAACTCCGGCGCAGAAACTCCGGCGATTCTACCACGTCACGCAAGAGGACGGGCGTTTTGAGCGCGTTCGGCACTTCGATTCCGACGACCGATTTCCGGTTCTGAATCGGCGCGATTCTCACGCCGCTGCTCCCTAACGACAGCGCGATATCGTCCGCGAGGTTCATAATCTTACTGAGCTTCACGCCCTGTTCCAAGCGGAACTCGTAGCGCGTAATGGAAGGCCCGCGCACCGCCTCCCCCGCCGAAACCGCGTTCACGTCGAAACTCGTCAGCGTCTCCTCTAACCGCTTCGCGTTGCGCGCGAGTTCGGCCCTGTCCTCCCGCTGTCCCTGATTCGGATTCCTGACCAGAATCGACACCGGCGGCGAAATGTAGTCCCCCGTGTCATGCGACATCTCCCTTTTGATGTCGCGCGTGACGCTCCGCGCCTCCTCCTTGATACCGCTTTCCGACTTCTTTGGCTTCGCCTTCGATTTCTTTTCCTTCGGCGGCGGGGGCGGCGGTTCCGGTACGGCTTCCGGCTCCGGTTCGACTTCCACGGGTTTCTTTTCCGCCTTTTTCGGCGGGAGTTTCTTTACGGGCGGCTTTTTCAGCCGGACAGGCTTAGGTTTAGGTTCGGGTTCGGGTTCCGGTTCCTCGTAGGCCTCCGGCGCGCGGCGGAATCCGTCCAGCCAGTCCGACAGCCGCTCCCGAATCCCGGGGCCGCGCTCGTAGCCTATGCCGATATCCGGCTCGTCGTCGGGGGAGTAGTCCGGGTAATCGTCCTCTAAGCGGTCGTCGTAGACGTAGCCGCGCGGGCGGTGCTCCCGGCGGATTTCCAGGTGTGAGGACACCCAATACAGGACAATCAGCAGGAGCACCAGCGCGACGAATTGCGAGAAGAACGCCCGGCATAATTCGGCCAGTCCGCCGGAGAGTACGCCGCCCGACGCCAGCGCCTGTCCGGTTATCCAGAGACTGCGGAGGAGTTCAAGCAAACCCTCGTCTTTCGTCAGACTTGCGCCGGGGAGGAGTAAGTGTCCGAGCATGCCGAACAGGAACGGTAAAACGAGCGTACAGGCCACGGGGAGGAATACCGGACTGTCCTCCCGCCGCCAGAGAATCACGAGCGCCAGCGGCAGGGCGACAAGCGACATCATGTAGCCGTAGCCGAACAGCCCCCGGAAGAGGGCGGATATCCAGCCGACGAGAATGCCGTCGGTGGGGGCCTTGGCGAATACGTTCGGGAGTGTCAGCAGGTCGCAGAGCGTCAGAATGGCGAGCGTGACAAGGCCGATTTCCCGCCCGTAGTCGTAGAACAGACGGGAGACCGATTCCCGCAACAGTTCCAGTACGGGCACTCTGTCGGCGTCGCGGGCGGGCTTCCGCCGGACAGGAGGCCGCTTCGGCGCGGCCTTCCGGGGCGTCGATTTCCGGACACCCTTCTTTTGCGTTGTACGGGCTTTCTGTGTCGTACGGGTCGCCGGGGATTTCTTTTTCGCGGCGGGCTTCCGCCGGACCGGAGTTTTTTTCTGTGTCGAGGCCGCCATACGTCACACACCCCCGCCGCGTTTGAGTAACATTCCGGCGAGCGTCAGCGCGCCGACGCTCCAGCAGTAGACCGCGAACACGCCGAACTTCCCGCGCCGCGCAATCAGCGACAGTAACCGGATACACGCGTAGCCCGCGACCGCCGCGACGAGTACGCCCAGCAGGTACAGCGGAATCTCCGCCGCGTCGACGCCGCTTTCCAGGGCGTCCTTGAGGCCGAGGAGGTTCGCGCCCAGAATCGCCGGAATCGACATCAGGAACGAGTAGCGCACGGCGAACGCGCGGTCGAACCCCGTCAGACACCCGACGGTAATCGTAGTGCCGGAGCGCGAAATCCCCGGGCACGTCGCCACGGCCTGACCGACGCCCACAAGCAGTACGTCACGGAAAGAGGCGTCGCGCTCGTCCTTGCGTCCCGTCACGACGTGGTCGCATAAGTAGAGCATGCAACCCGTGAAAATCAGCGCGCCCGCCACGAAATAGAGGTTGTCGCCGAGGCGCTCCACGGCGTCCTTGACGGGCAACACCAGGAACAGCGGGAGCGTACCGACGAGAATTAAGAGAATAAGCCGCCGCGCGGGCGGGAGTGGATTCGGGGCAGTGCGGCGGGAGAGGTCGCGGACGCTCCAGAAGAGTTCGAGTATCATGTCGCGGATATCGTCCCAGTAGGCGACGAACACCGCCGCGAGTGTGCCGAGATGTAAGAGCACGTCGAAAAACGCGGGAATGTCGGACGCGCCGTCCATGCCGAAAAGCTGTTCCGCGATAGCGAGGTGTCCGGACGAGGAGACCGGGAGAAATTCCGTCACGCCCTGCACGATACCCAGTGCCACGGACGAAAACAACGTCATAGAATCACGCTCCTGAAGGTTTGTCGGAATACCAATATACCACGGAGGGCCGAAAAATTCCAGTCATATTTCGCGCCGCCCGAAAAAAGATTGCCTTTCCGCCCCGGCCTTGCTATAATACTCCCGTTTTGGAATCTCCCACGAAAGAAGGCGGCTTTTATGAACAGTTTTACCCTCTGTCTGCGGGCGGTACTCCCGGCGTTCCTCATCATTATGGCGGGCTACGCCTCCAAACGCGCCGGATTTGTCCGGGAAGACGACATTCCCCGCATGAACAAAATGGCCTACCGCGCGTTCATGCCCGTGATGTGCTTCCACAACGTCTACCACTCCGACGTATCGTCGGCGGTTCGCCCCGCGCTACTGGCCTATTCCGTCGCGGGCGTGCTGTGCGTCTACGCCCTGAGCTTGCTGTACGGCACGCTCTTCGTCAGACAGCGCGACCGCCGCAGCGTGGTCATTCAGGGCCTCTACCGCTCGAATTTCCTGATTGTGGGCCTCTCGTTCGCCGAGGGCCTGCTGGGCGACCAGACTTTAGGCTGTGTGTCGGTCTGCGGGGCGCTGATTGTGCCGCTGTTCAATATTCTGGCGGTGGTCACGCTGGAGGCCTACAACGGCGAAACCCCCGACAAAAAGCGAATCCTGCTCAACATCGCGCAGAATCCGCTTCTTCTCGGGAGCGTGGCGGGGGCGGTATTCCTCTTCGGGGGGCTGACGCTTCCGGAACCCGTCGCGCTCGCCGTACAGCAGATGGGACAGGCCGCTAGCCCGCTGTTACTGTTCCTGCTGGGCGCGTTCTTCCGCGTCGGCAACGCCCGGAACCACCTCCGCGAACTGCTCGCGGTGTGCCTTGGGCGGCTGGTGGTCGTACCCGGACTGGCCCTGACCGTCGCGGCGCTGATGGGCTTCCGGGGAATCGAGTTTGTCACGCTGATGGCGCTGTTCGGCTCGTCCGCCGCCGGGAACTCCTTCACGATGGCGCAACAGATGGGCGGCGACGCCGACCTCGCCGGAGATATCGTCGTGATGACAAGTTTATTCTGTTCGCTGACGCTGTTCCTGTGGAGCTTGTTATTCCTCCGTCTGGGCCTCTACTGAAGTATGGTAAGTTGGCCCGGGAGGCTTAACCGTTGCGCTGTGCGGGGGAGGGGCCGACGTACTCCGCTGAACGCGGAAAACCGACCTTCCCTGCGGACGACCGGTTTCCTGATTGCGCGTCAGGCCGGTACCTGATAGACAGCGTTTCGGCACTGCGGACGGTTCTCACCGTTATATATGAAAAGTCGCACAGTCGAGGCCCCGTCTTCGAGCGTGAAGGAAATGCGGTAGTCCTGCCCGGGGACGGACAGCGCCGGAATTTGCACGTCCGGGGCGGGGTCTTCGTCGGAAGGTTCACTGTCCGGCTCTTCGCCGTCAAGGGTTTCGGCCTGTTCTTCTTCCTGTTCCCCGTTCCCTCCGCCGCCTTCCTCCTCATCCTCACTCCCTTCCGGCACGATGGTGCCGGAGGCGATTCCGAGAAAACGCCCCTCCTCGTCGTACATCGCGCACAGCGCGAACGCGCCGTTCAGGTTCACGTTTTGCCCGCAATGCACCTGCGCCACGGCGGTGAAGGCGCTTTCCGTCCGCTGGGCCGTGAAATAGTCGATATTGGAAACGTCGGTGTCGGGGTCGGTGCCCTCGCAGTGGAAGTGCTCCTCGTCCTCAATGATGGCAAACAGCGGGTCGTTGGGCCGCCCGATATTGGGCAGTACGTCCTCGGCCCACTGCCTCGGGCCGCCGGAGTAGTACACGTCCCGGAGGATTCGCGCGTCCTGGAAGGCGAACGCCGCGACGCTGCCCACGCTCACCGGGATGGAACAGGCGGAGCTGTTGCGCCCGGCGGGGTAATAGAGGATGTAAGTCTGGTCTTTGTTCATGAGCATGCTGTTCATGGTGCAGTAGGTCTGGTTCTGCTCGCTGACGCTCACGGAGGCGAGGGCCGGACAGGACAGAAACGCGCAGTTGCCCACGCCCGACACACTGGCGGGTAACGTCACTTCCCGGAGTTGTTCGCACCTGGTCAGGGCGTAGTCGCCGAGAACCGTCAGGTTCTCTGTGAAAGAAACGTCCGTCAGCGCGGTACAGTCGGCGAGGACGTAGGCCCCGAGAGAGGTATAGTGGGGGGACGCGTCCCGGGCCAGCGGTGCCATAGTGAACGCGGTCAGGCTAGTACAGCCACGGAAGGCCCATTCGCCGACGCTGGTCACGGAGGCCGGAATCGTGACCGCCGTCAGGGCGGTACAGTTCAGGAAGGCCCGCCCGCCGATGCTCAGAAGCGTTTCGGGGAACGTGACGCTTGCCAGCGCGGTACAGCCGTTGAAGGCGTAATTCCCGATGGAGGTCGCCGCCGTCTCGGAGAGGTTGATGTCCGTCAGCGCGGCGCAGTTGTAGAAGACCCGCGAATAGGCGCTGCCGCTGGAGCCGATACTGGTTACGGTCGCGGGGAGGTGTACTGCCGTGAGGTGCTCGCAGTCGTAGAAGGCGTAGTCGCCCAGATTGGTCACGCCCTCGGAGACAGTCGCCGTAAGAATCTGGGGGCGGAGGTCGGTAGCCGTCTCGCCGGAGCCGTAGGACGCCCACGGCACGCTGTCGGCGCTCCGGTAGTCCCGCATGGTGCCGTGGCCGCTGATGGAGAACTCGCCGTCCGTGTTCAGAGACCACGAGACGTTGTTGCCAAGGGAGCCGCATTCGCCGCTGGCGACGACGTTGTCCTGCCGCATGTCGCCGAAGACGATGTTGGAGTTGGTCAGGCGGTAGTTGCCCGTGCCCATCACGAGCGCCGACCACTGCTGGCGGTTGCCGCCGTAGTTGACCGTGCCGACCGCGTGGCCGTCGTTGTCGCTCAGTCCGGCGCACTCGTAGAACGCGTAGTCCCCGACCGTGGTCAGGCTGACGGGAAGCGTGAGCGTGGACACGGCGCTGTAGGCGAAGGCGTAGGAGCCGATTTCCGTCAGTCCGCCGCCGTCGACCGTCGGGAAAGTCACCGTGGTCAGCGTGGGGCAGCTGTTGAAGGCGTAGTTGCCGATTCTCCCGACGCTCTCCGGGAGCGTGTATTCCGTCAAGCCCTTCTGGGCCGGGTACCAGACGAGCACAGTCTGCCCGTGGTCGAAGAGGATTCCGTCGACGGCGGTGTAGGCGGCGTTCTCCTCGCTGACGGTAATGGCTGTCAGCGCGGCGCATTTGTAGAACGCGCTCTCGCCGACAGTCGTCACGCTTGCCGGGATGTGGAACGTGGTCAGGGCGCAGAAGCCGAAGGCGTTCTCGCCGATACGCGTCACGCCTTCCGGGAGCGTGACGGCGGGCGTGGAGGGCGCTTCCGCGTACGTGATGGAGGCGAGCGCGTCGCAGTGGTAAAAGGCTACGTCGCCGATGGAATTCAGGCCCTGCGCGGGGAGCGTCACGGAGGCCAGATTCGTACAGGACTGGAAGGCGTTCTTTCCGACGCTCTCGACGCCGCTTTGAATCACGACGGACGTGACCAGACTCAAATACGAATGCCAGGGCACGTCGTCGGCGTTGTCGTAGTCGGCCATTTCGCCCCTGCCGCTGACGGTGAACACTCCGTCGCGTTCGAGCGTCCATGTGACATTGTTGCCGGTTTTGCCGCAGTCGCCGCTCGCCAGAACGGTTTCCGCTGTCGCCGGAAGCGCCAGCAGTCCCGCCAGTAGCGACAGAATCAAAAGTGTGACCAACAGTTTCCTTTTCACGGGTATTCCTCCTTGTCGGCGGACAGCGGCTCTCCCTGCCGCGAAGATTCTCCGCCCCAGAAAATCGATGTTCCATCATGCCGCATGGTTCCGCCCTCCCGTGATTGCGTCGCTGTCGTCATGTGGTTCGGGCGCGGGGCAGACGCGCCCCGCACCCGTGTGCAGATTACTTTCTCAGGTGGGCAATGGCGGCCTGCGCGGCGGCGAGGCGCGCGATGGGTACCCGGAAGGGCGAGCAGGAGACGTAATCGAGGTTCGCGCGGTGGCAGAACTCGATAGAAGACGGGTCTCCGCCGTGTTCGCCGCAGACGCCCATGTGAATTTGCGGGTTGGTGTCGCGGCCCAGACGGGCGGCCATTTCGACGAGCTTGCCGACGCCCGTCTGGTCGAGACGCGCGAACGGGTCGAACTCGTAGATTTTCTTCTCGTAGTAGGACGGGAGGAACTTCCCGGCGTCGTCGCGGGAGAAGCCCAGCGTCATTTGCGTCAGGTCGTTGGTGCCGAACGAGAAGAAGTCGGCCTCCTTGGCAATCTGGTCGGCGGTGAGCGCCGCGCGCGGAATCTCAATCATAGTGCCGACACGGTATTTCAGGTCGGTACCGGATTCGGCAATCAGCTTGTCCGCCGTCTCGCAGACGATGTTCTTGACGTACTTGAACTCCTTCACGTCGCCGACGAGCGGAATCATGATTTCGGGTACCATGCTCCACGCGGGGTGGCGTTCGTGTACGGCCAGCGCGGCCTTAATCACGGCGCGGGTCTGCATGACGGCGATTTCCGGATAGGTAATCGCCAGACGGCACCCGCGGTGGCCCATCATGGGGTTGAACTCGTGCAGGGACGCGATAACCGCCTTGATGTCCTCGACGCTCTTGCCCATGTCCTTTGCCATGAAAGCAATTTCTTCCTCGTCGGTCGGGACGAACTCGTGCAGGGGCGGGTCAAGGAAGCGAATCGTCACGGAGTGGTCTTCCATCGCCTCGTAAATGCCCTCGAAGTCGCTCTGCTGCATGGGTTCCAATTTGGCAAGCGCCTTCTCGCGCTCCTCCTTGGTATTGGAACAAATCATTTCGCGCATAGCGGTAATGCGCTCCCCGCCGAAGAACATGTGTTCCGTACGGCAGAGGCCCACGCCCTCCGCGCCGAATTTACGCGCCTGCGCGGCGTCGTGCGGATTGTCGGCGTTGGCGCGTACCCGCAGGCGGCGGAAGTGGTCAGCCCACGCCATGACGCGTCCGAACTCCCCGCCGATGTCGGCGTCAACGGTCGGGATTGCGCCGTCGTAGATATTGCCCGTGGAGCCGTCCAGCGAAATCCAGTCGCCCTCGTGGTACGTCTTCCCGGCGAGCGTGAACTGCTTGTGCTCCTCGTCCATCGTAATGGCCCCGCAACCAGACACACAGCAGCGTCCCATACCGCGCGCCACAACCGCTGCGTGGGAAGTCATGCCGCCGCGTACCGTCAGCACGCCCTCGGCGGACTTCATGCCTTCAATGTCTTCCGGGGAGGTTTCCAGACGCACGAGCACGACTTGTTCGCCGCGCGCGGCCCAGGCTTTCGCGTCCTCAGCGCTGAATACGATTTTACCGCTGGCCGCTCCCGGAGACGCGCCCAGCGCCTTTCCGATGGGCTGTACCTTCTTGAGCACTTCGGCGTCGAACTGCGGGTGCAGAAGCGCGTCGAGAGAACGCGGCTCAATCATGGTTACGGCCTTCTGGCGGTCAATCATGCCCTCGTCGACGAGGTCACAGGCGATTTTCAGCGCGGCGGCGGGCGTACGCTTGCCGTTACGCGTCTGCAACATATACAGCTTGCCGTGCTCTACCGTAAACTCCATGTCCTGCATGTCGCGGTAGTGCTTCTCCAGACGGTCACACACTTCCTTGAACTGCGCGAACGCCTCCGGGAACTTCTGTTCCATTTCGCTAATCGGCATGGGAGTGCGCACGCCCGCGACGACATCCTCGCCCTGCGCGTTGGTCAGGAACTCGCCGAACAGCTTCTTCTCGCCGGTGGCGGGGTTGCGCGTGAACGCGACGCCCGTGCCGCAGTCGTCGCCCATGTTGCCGAACGCCATCGACTGCACGTTGACCGCCGTGCCCCACGAGTAGGGGATGTCGTTGTCCATACGGTAGACGTTGGCGCGGGGGTTGTCCCACGAACGGAAGACCGCACGGACAGCGCCCATGAGTTGTTCCTTCGGGTCGGACGGGAAGTCCTCGCCGATTTTGGCCTTGTATTCGGCCTTGAACTGCATCGCCAGTTCTTTGAGGTCGTCGGCGGTCAGCTCGACATCCTGCTTGACGCCCTTCTTCTCCTTCATCTGGTCGATAAGTTGCTCGAAATACTTCTTGCCCACTTCCATGACCACGTCGGAGTACATCTGGATAAAGCGGCGGTAGCAGTCCCAGGCCCAGCGGGGGTTATTCGACTTCTTCGCGAGTACCTCGACGACCTGCTCGTTGAGGCCCAGATTCAGAATGGTGTCCATCATGCCGGGCATGGACGCGCGCGCGCCGGAGCGTACCGACACCAACAGCGGATTCGTCGTGTCGCCGAACGTCTTGCCGGTGATTTCCTCCATCTTGCCGACGTACTCCATGATTTCGGCGGTAATGGCCTCGTTGACCCGGCGTCCGTCCTCGTAATACTGCGTGCAGGCCTCGGTCGTGATGGTGAAACCCTGCGGGACGGGCATACCGATATTGGTCATCTCCGCGAGGTTCGCGCCCTTGCCGCCGAGCAGTTTCCGCATGTCCGCGTTGCCCTCGGTGAACAGGTAGCAGTACTTCTTACCCATTTCCATTCCTCCCTATCGTTCTTCCGCCCGATATCTGGCAGACTTGCCCCTATTATACAAAAACTCTCCGCGAAAATCAATATCTTTTCGTACCCGGGCGGGCAAAACGCAAAAAAACTCCCCTGTAAAACACGGGGGAGACGGCGGACGCTGATTTTGCCAAAAAAACGCTTGCAATCGCGGGGCGGGTGTGCTATATTGGTTTCGGAAACATGATAGAGGCGGCGGGCCGCCGGGTGTTGCAGACCCAAACGGCCCTGTATCGAGTGTCGACCCACTCAACACAGCGAGTTATTCGCACCGTAGGCCTTATTATACCCGCGCGCCCGTTTTTTTATCAAGGACGCGCGGCGGGGCAATGTATGTAAGGGGCCTATGTGTAGCCTTGACTGAAAGGCGGCGTTGAGTACGGTTACTCAGCGCCGTTATTGTGTTTCCGGCAGACCGGAACGGGCGCGCGGCGGGTTTCGCCGTCCCCGGCCCCGGCTGTCGGACACGTTGGGCTTTCGGTTAAGGAAAGGGGTTGCGATGAAGAAAAAGCTGTTGCCTATTATATTGGTGTGCTGTATGCTGTCGGCGTGGCTGGCGGCATACGCACACGCCGACGACATCGTAGCAAGCGGAAACTGCGGCGCAAGCGGTAACGCTAGTAGCGTACAATGGACACTGGACAGTAGCGGGCATTTGATGATTTCCGGACGAGGCGCAATGGCAAATTACAGTGGTTCTCCTCCGTGGTATAATAATAGAAATATGATTATATCTGTAACGGTCAATAAAGGTGTCACAAGTGTTGGCTCACGCGCTTTTCAAGGGCTGAATCGTTTGACACAAGCAACACTACCTGAGAGTGTTCTTGTCATCGAAAATCACGCATTTTATGATTCTGGACAGTGAAAAGTTCTTGTGAACAAAAAGGTAGCTCTATGAGCGGAAA
>CAMHBH010000040.1 GCA_946183175.1 uncultured Oscillibacter sp. | reverse complement strand
GTCGCGTTGACATTTTCGCGGAAACGCGCTATCATAGCGGAAAACGTACAAGGGGGCGGTTGCGTTGATTTACCTCACCGGGGACACGCACGGCGATTTCCAGCGCTTCCGGAAAGGAGAGTTTCCGGAACTCGACCAGTTGACCAAGGCGGACTACGTCATCATCTGCGGCGACTTCGGCGGGGTATGGAACCGGAGCCGCGAGCAGGAATACTGGCTGAATTGGCTGGAAGAACGCCCGTTCACGACGCTTTTCGTCACGGGGAATCACGAAAACTACGACATGCTGGCGGAGTTCCCGAAAGAGGAATGGCGCGGCGGTACCGTACAGCGTATCCGGCCTTCCGTCATCCACCTGACGCGCGGACAGGTGTTTGAATTGGAGGGCAAGCGCTTCTTTACGATGGGCGGCGCGAGCTGTCACGACATCCCCGACGGCGTGCTGGAACCCGACGACCCGCAATTCCGGAAGAAGTACCGCGAGTTACAGCGCCGCGACGCCTATTTCCGTATCAACCACGTATCGTGGTGGAAGGAGGAGCTTCCCAGCGCGGAGGAATACGATACCGCGCTGAAGACGCTGGAACGGTGCAAGTGGGAAGTCGATTACGTCGTCACGCACTGCGCCCCGACTTCCGTACAAAACGCGATAGTCCGTAGCGGCTACGAATCGAACCGCCTGACCGACTTTCTGGAATCGGTGTCTGAAAGGCTAAAGTTCCGCCTCTGGTTTTTCGGACACTATCACAGCAACCTGATGGTGCGGGAGAAGTACATTCTGCTCTACCAGAAAATCGTACAGCTACAGCTTTAACGCGCTCACTCGTCCAGCGCGCCGATTCCGCGCAACTGGTTGAGAATCCGTTCCACGTCCGCCGCGAGTACGCCGATGTGCTCGTCGTTCCCGGCGCACAGCCCCGCGACGATACTTTCCGGTGTCGTCTCGCGGCTGAGGCAGTCGGCGACAAACGCGGCATGCTTGTTACTCTCCAGAATCCCGTTGAACGCCGTGGAAATCCCTTGTGTATCCCCGGCGGTTCGCGTCACGTATTCCCTTTTCAGTTTCACGAATCCTCACTCCTTTGCGCGTACCTCCCCCGCGACACGGGGGAGGCGTTTTTGCTGTCTGTCAATATTCAAACGCGAAGTGCTCACAGGCGTTAATCACAATCGTGTCCCCAAAGCGCGACTGCCGCGGGATGTGGACGCCGTAAGAGCGGTGAATGTGTCCGTGGAGGAAGTACCGGGGCCGATAGCGTTCGAGGAGTTTCCGGAAGCAGACGAAACCCCGGTGTGACATGGAGTCGAAATCGTTGATATAGCGCGCGGGGGCGTGGGTCAGCAGGATGTCGAAACCGCGGTACTTGTGGAGTTGGAGCCACAAGCGGCGTATGCGCAGTTCCATTTGGAACTCGGTGTACATATTATCGCCCTCGCGGTAGCGGAACGAGCCGCCCAGCCCCAGAATACGTATGCCGTTCTGTACGAAAATACGGTCTTCCACGCACTCACAGCCTTCCGGGGGATTTTCGCCGAAAGTGTCGTCGTGGTTGCCGCGCACGTAGAGCAGGGGACAGTTGGAGAGCGTCACGAAAAATTCGAGGTAGGACTTGGGCAGGTCGCCACAGGACAGAATCAGGTCGAAGTCGTCGAGTTTCCCGGGCGTGTAGAAGTTGTAATAGTAGTCCGACTCCACGTCCGCCAGCGCCAGAATTTTCACGGTTACGCCTCCTCTGCCGACGATTTCACGCCCGCGATTCCGACAGTTGCTTTTCCGGTGTCGTTGAGCTGTCCGTAGGCGGGGATTTCGCCGGAAACGTTCTCGTTGAGCCAGTCCATATTGATAATGCGCTCTACGCCTAAAATCTCGCCGTCGGCGGAGCGCGACTTGTGCGACTGGTCGCGCAACGGCCCCCGGAACGGGTCGCAAGTCCCGGCGCAGATTCCGGCGCGCAGGAAGTAGGCCAGTTTGCGCACGCTGTCGGGGAGGGCCTCCGAAAGTTTGAGCTCGATTACCCCGGCGGACATGCCCCAATAGTAGTTGAGCGCCTTACTGCTCTCGGCGTACTCCGCCTGTAGGGACTTGTCCTGAATGCGCCGTACAAGGGCCTCGTAGTACGCGCCCCACTGCCAGACAGGGAGTGCAAGCCCGTACTGACTGCCGCCCTCGACGAGTGACAGCCCGACGCCGACATAGTCGCCGCCGCGCCGGACGGTGTCCGTAAACGAGATGAGGCGGATACCCTGTGCCGTCAGGCGCGCGACGGCCTCGCGCGGCCCGCCGCCTACGGCTGACCAGTCCAGTACGACGGTCGCGTCGGGGTTCGTCATCTGTACGCCCAGCGCGAAGGCGTTGATTCCGGCGACCTGTCCGAAAATCGGGTAGTCGCACAGGTACCCGACAGCTTCCTCGCCCGCCATAGCCCCCGCAATGGCCCCCATGATGAATTTCGCCTCGTACATGCGCGCGTAGTACGTGCGTATGTAGCGGTGCGACTGGTTCACCGAACAGTTGAGGAACGTCACCTCCGGGAACTCCACGGCGGCGTTGAGGCTCGCGGGGAGTAAGCGCGGCGAAGTCGTGAAAATGACGGTGTTGCCCTCCTTGACGGCCTGCCGAATCACGGACAGCGGGCGTTTGTCGGGCGGTTCGTCAGGCCCGGTAGGCTCCAGCGCGTTGAAGTAGGCCTTTGTCTCCAGTTCGCCGTGTAAAGTACGCTGTACGCGTTGCCGCCCCTGTTCGTGGCCCCAAGTCCAGCCGGACAACTCCGGCGTCTTGTCGTAGATGAACGCCGCTTTCAGGATTTTTTTCGGCAGTACGGCGGGAATCGTGGAAATGAGCGGCTTTACGGGTTCCGCCGCGGGGTCGAGTTTGAGGTCGATGGGGGATGTCTCCTGTTGTAGCGTGATTTCCTCCCAGACTTTTTCGACGAATGTTTTTAATTCCGAGGGCGTCTTGCCGCGCAGGGAGGCGTAGCCGTACACCCGGATACAGGCTAAAAACGCGTCGCCTACCGTACTGGACAGCGTTTGCCCGCCGAGCTGGTTGTAGACCTCCCGGAAGCTGTAGTAGGCGGCCTTGAACTGGTTCCGCTCGTCGTCCGTCCAGACCTCCCACGGGCGTTTCCCGATAAGCCGCTGTAAACGCTGGTACCCGCCCGGGCGCGAAAATTCCAGGAAGTTCACTTTGCTGTAGCGGTAGAAGTCCGTGAACTCGTAGTAGAGCACGGATTCCTGTGAATCGTTGCGCGGGGGCAGAATGCGCGTCACGTAGGCCGATACGGTCTCCGCGCCGAAGAATTTCAGCACGCTGACGCGCTTGTTGCCTTCCTCTACGTAATAGCGGTTCATGTACTCCGTGGCCTTGATGGGGTCGCGGATTCCCTCTTTCAGATGTGCGGCGCAGAGACGCTCCCATTTCCCGGCGAACTCCGAGGAACTTTCCAGCAGGGGCATGAAGTTTCGCGCGAAAGAATGCGTTCTCCCGCCGCTCTTGGCCCCTACAACGAACTCCATCGGAATTTGTACCAGTCCGATGTCGGTACTGTGTAACGACCGCTCTGGCGTGACAAAGTCGTCCAGACGCGGCAGCCACGGGTGTTCGCCGCGCGCCACACAGGCCCGAAATTCTTTCTGCGCCTGTTTCCGCGCGCTCTTGTAGTACGATTCCGGCATTGTTGCCCCTCCTTTTCTTTCAAAAAAGCCGGAGACCGTGCGGACAGTCCCCGGCGGCGCGGTCAGGGTAGCCGCGCTAACTTCTTCAGAAATTCCACGCCCAGCGGCAGGATGTATTCGTCGTCGAAATCGAAGTTGGACGCGTGCAGTTCGGGGGTGTCGCCGATTCCGAGGAAGAAGAACAGTCCCGGCAAATGGCGCTGGTAGAACGAAAAGTCCTCCGCCGCCAGCGACGGCTTGTCCAACAGTTTCGGGGCGTCGGGGCCGAGGCCCGCGCAGACTTCCTCGTACAGCGCCTCGTTGTTCCACACCGCCGGGTAGCCGCTCCCGAAGTGCGTCTCGACGTGACAGCCCGTCTCGCGCTCGATTTTCGCGCCGATGACGCCTAAGCCGTCGCGGCAGGCCTCAAATGTCGCGTCCTGGTACGTCCGCAGGCTTCCTTCCAGCGTCGTTTCCCCGCTGACGGCGTTCCGGACACTCCCGGAGTACATCTTGCCGAAGCGCAACACGCACGGCGGCGGCACTTCCTCCGCCAGCTTGTACGCGCGCGTCAGGTACTCGATTCCCGCCGTCATGGCATCGCGGCCCTGTTCGGCGCGCGACAGGTGTACGCTTTTACCCTTGACGTACACCGTCACCTCATTGGAACGGGCCATCATGGGGCCGGGGCGCGCGAATACCTCGCCTTTCGGCAGGTGCGGCCAGAGGTGTACCCCGAAAATGCGCTTGACGTTGTGCTCCTCCAATATGCCGGAATCGCAGATTCTCCCCGCGCCCCCGGTCGTCTCCTCCGACGGCTGGAATACCGCCAGCACATTCCGGGGCATGCCCTCCGGTTTCGCCGAAAGCCATTGGCACAGCGACAGCAACATCGCCGTGTGTCCGTCATGCCCGCAGGCGTGCATATTGCCCGGGTGCCGCGACGAGTACGGCAACCCGGTCGTCTCCTCGACGGGCAGGGCGTCCATGTCGGCGCGGAAGGCGACCGTCTCTTTTTGTCCGAAGTCGAACCACGCGCACACGCTCCCCTGTATCGGGGAGACATATTCACAACGGTGTCCGCGCAGGACACCCGTCACGAGGGTCAATGTCTGGGAAAGCTGGTCGTCCAATTCCGGAATCTGGTGCAAATAGCGGCGGTGCGCCGCGACGGGTGACAGCATAAAGTTTCCCTCCTTGTAAATCGTCTGTCAGACTGTTCTATGGTAGCACATTTTCCCGGATTTGGAAAGCGATTTTTGACGGGAATGCCGATTTTTTTACGGGCGGTCGGGGAACTTTTCGCAAAGTTCGCTCAACTCGTCGAGAAGTCCGCGCATTTGCGCCGCGTCCATCGTACAAGTCAGCTCCGCGGTGTCCTCGCCCGACATCACATTCGGCAAATAGAAGGCAACCGAGACCGCGAAGGCGTCGCCGTCGCGCCGCGCCGACAGCGCGAAGTAAGGCTCCGTGAACTCGCTCTCGTAGGCGTCGCGGATTCCGGCGTTGAGGACTTTCAACCCGGCGGTGAGTTCCTGTAACTCGTAGGTCAGCAGGCAGGCGTTGGAATCCTTGACGAGTTCGCCGTCGTCGTTCCAAGTGGCGCGCAGTAACAGCCAGTTGCGGTCGTCGCTCTCCGGGTCTCCGACGCCCTCCGGCAGTTCGTAGCTTACAATGTCCAGTTTCAGACTGGAAGTCTCGTTCTGAAAAAGCATGGCGTATCCTTTCCGTGGGGCGCGTTCGCGACACTTCCCCACGCGCTTATTGTAGCACGTTTTCCCGCTTTTGCAATACTCCCCGCGCGGAGTTTGCCTTCTCCGTCGTTTCTCGACACTGCCCCAGCACAGAGTGAAAACATTTGTTCTATTCCGGCGCAAAAAAAGTCGGTCGGTCTTTTTTGCGCTTTTCGTCGAAAAAGGGCTTGACAGGAGCGTAAAAATCCGCTATAATCTCACTATTCCAAAAAGATTCTTTGTCGCTGTAAACGGACTTTGACCGGAAATAGGCAAAAAAGTCGGTCGATGTCGGTTACAGAAACTGGAAATTCAGGAATGGCTCAACCATGCGGGTTTGCGGGTTCTTCCGCTCAGGCACCGACCGACTTTTCGAGGCGTAAGGAAGCTGAACACGCAAGTTTTCGCCTTTACACCCTGCGATTTTTCTGTTGTCATACCTTCCCTATGAGGGATTAAAACGTTCAGCTCGGCGACCGTCTGGGCATTGCGCTCCCCGATGGGCACAAGTCATACCTTCCCTATGAGGGATTAAAACAACGCGTCGCTGACGTGCATCAGTCCATCGGGTACAGTACGAATTGTCATACCTTCCCTATGAGGGATTAAAACTCATCTTTACAAGGATGGTGTAGCGGTCTTTTTGTTTGAGATAGTCATACCTTCCCTATGAGGGATTAAAACTTAAGGGTTTGCGAGTTCCTCGTGGGTTACATTGTTGATGGTCATACCTTCCCTATGAGGGATTAAAACACTGCGGGGTTGTCCGTTTCCGCGAGCCATATAGCAAATGGGTCATACCTTCCCTATGAGGGATTAAAACGGAATCTCGATGGATATCTTCGAGCCAGCATTGTCGATGACGTGTCATACCTTCCCTATGAGGGATTAAAACTTCCCACGGGTATTTAATTCCCTTCAGCATAGATAACGTCATACCTTCCCTATGAGGGATAAAAGCAAGCCCTCCCCCGTTATCGAGGGAAGGCTTGCTTTTTCGCGTATCGCCAATAACCGCACTAAGGAGGCTGTTTCTATGAAAAAGCCCGACCGTTACATCTTTCCGGCTATATTCACCTATGAGCAGGGGCAGGAAATCGCGGTGGTATTCCCGGACTTGGGTTGTGCTACCAGCGGCGTCGACGACGAGGACGCGCTGTTGTCGGCACGGGAATTGCTCGGCGGGTATCTGGCGCTGTTAGAGGAGGACGGCGAGGAAATCCCCGCCCCTACGCCGCTTTCGGAAGTCAAAGTAGAGCAAAACGAACGCTCCGCACTGGTAGACGTGTTTATGCCCTCTATCCGTATGGCGGCTGTTACGAAATCAATCAACCGCACGGTGTCCCTTCCGGCGTGGCTGAACGCCGCCGCGCTGGAAAAGAACGTCAACTTCTCCCAGATTCTACAGGACGCCTTGAAAGCAACGTTAGGCGTACAGGCCCCCGCCGCCGACTAACACACGCGAACGCCTCCCCCGCGACAACGGGAGAGGCGTTTCTTGTCAGCACTGGAAGGGTTGCGCCTTGCCGAACTCCAAAATATCCGCGATACGTTCGCAGGCGTGGCCGTCGCCGTAGGGGTTCGACGCCCGCGACATGGCCTCGTAGGCCTCCGGACTTTCCAGCAGGCGCGTGAACTCGCGGTAAATCGTCTCCTCGTCGGTGCCGACTAACCGCAAAGTCCCGGCGGCGATTCCCTCGGGGCGTTCGGTGGTGTCGCGCATGACGAGCACCGGCTTCCCCAAACTCGGCGCTTCCTCCTGAATCCCGCCCGAATCCGTCAAAATTAGATAACTACGCGACATAAAATTGTGAAAGTCGAGTACGTCCAGCGGTTCGATAAGCCGGATACGGTCATCGTCGCCGAGTTCGGCGCGCGCGGCCTCCCGAACGACCGGGTTCATGTGTATCGGGTAAATCGCTTTCGTGTCGGAGTGCGCGTTCATCACGCGCCGGATTGCCCGGAACATATTCCGCATGGGCTGTCCCAGATTTTCCCTCCGGTGGGCGGTAATGAGAATCAGGCGGCTGTCGGCGGCCCAGTCCAATTCCGGGTGTCGGTACTCCGCCCGGACAGTCGTCCGGAGCGCGTCAATGGCGGTGTTCCCCGTGACAAAGATGGTCTCCGGCTTTTTGCCCTCGCGGAGTAAGTTGTCGCGGCTACGTATCGTGGGCGCGAAATTGTAGCGGCTTATAATCGACACCGCCTCGCGGTTGAACTCCTCCGGGTAGGGACTGTCAATATTGTACGTACGCAGTCCGGCTTCTACGTGTCCGACGGGGATTTGCAGGTAGAAACACGCTAACGCCGTGACGAATGTCGTAGAGGTGTCGCCGTGGACAAGTACCACGTCGGGCTTTACTTCTTCGAGTACGGCGCGGATACGCTCCAGAATGTTGACGGTGATATCGAACAGCGTCTGGCGGTCTTTCATGATGGACAGGTCATAGTCGGGCGTGACTTGGAACGCGTCCAGAGCCTGGTCTAACATCCGGCGGTGCTGTCCGGTGACGCAGAGGACGGTTTGCAGTCCGGGGCGGGCTTTGAGTTCGTTCACCAGCGGACACATTTTAATAGCCTCCGGACGGGTGCCGAAAACCAGCATAATTTTTTTCATGGCGTTCTCTCCGTATGTTCGTGATACGCCTATTCTAACGTTTCCCCGCAGAAATTGCAAGTCAGAAAGTCCGGATACTGTTCCCGTACACGGGCGCAGGAGTAGTACAGGAGCAGTTTACAGTAGGCGGTCTCGGCGGTCGCGCCGCACAGGGGCACGATACGCTTTCCGGCGCGGGCGTGGCCCAGCATGACGGGGACAGTATCGTAAACCTCGCCCTGATTCCACGCCGGGGAAATATACAAGTCTACTCCGGCGTCGGCACAGCGGTCGAGCAGATAGAGAATCGACCCGGGGCCGCCGTCGCCGACGCAGGCCGTACCGGAATGGTAGGTGCCGTGCAGAACCGCGCGGAAGTCCTCCACGCGGTAGGTGTCATAGCGGATTCCGACGTAGGGGCGAATATTCAGTACGCAGTCGGTCAGGGGCGTGTCGACGACGTACAAAAGCGGCGTCGACGGCGCGACAGTAGCCGACAGCCCCGAAAGCGTGTCCGGGGGCAGTTCCGTAATGTCCAGCGCGCCGTGACTGTGGAAGTCCTCGGAGTAGTCACCGCACTGCTTCAGGCGACAGGCCCGGTGCAGGTACGTCCGGCGGTCGGTGACATTCCGATAGACGGCGTACACGCCGGGCGGCAGACGGTATCCGACACACTCCACGGCGGCGCGGAAATTCGCGGCCCCGTTGGCGCGGGCGTCGCCGTGTTCCAAAGGCGCGTTACTCGACACGAATACCACGGGTACGCCGACGCCCGACAGCAACAGCCCGAACATCGACGCCGTATAGGCCAGCGTGTCCGTGCCGTGGGCGACAATCACGCCGTCGAAACGCGAAAAGTCCACGGTGCGGAAGTAGTCGGCCATTCGATTCCAGACGGAGAGCGTCATATTCTCGCTGAGCGTGTGGAAACGCTCCCCAACTGTGAATTGTACTCCGTCCGCGAACGGGGAAGCGGAGTTGCGGAACTCGTCGACCAGTCGCAGGGACGCCGCGTCGGTGTCGAGGGTGCGCAGGCCGTCCCGGACGCTGGTGCAGATAGTCCCGCCCGTCAGTACAAGCAGAATCTTCACTTTAGCGCGGCCTCCATGCGTTCGTGTACGGCGGCGGGCGTGGACTTGCCTTTCAATTCCTTCATGGCCTGACCAATCAGGAAACCGATAGCCTTCGTCTTGCCGCTGTGGTACTCGCCGACAGCCTTCGGATTCGCTTCTATCACGCGCCGTATTACGTCCTCTAAAGCGCTCTCGTCGTTTTCCACGGACATGCCGTGTTCGCGGATGTAGTCCGCCACCCGGAACGGCCTCTCCGCCGACAGTAACGCTTCTAAAACCTGCAAGCCGTCCGCGCGGCTGACGGTGCCGCCCTCCGTACTCCGTATCAGTTCCGCCAGTTCGGCGGCGTCCGGGGTGACATCCTCCACGTTTTCCGACAGCGTTTTCAGGACGTGCGGGACGTGGACTATTAACCAGTTCGCGGCGTCGCGGGCCTCCGCGCCGTGCGATACGACCGCCTCGAACAGTTCCGCCGTCTCGCGGCGTACTGTCAGGCGCGCGGCGTCCTTCTCCGGAATGCCGTACTCCGACACAAAACGCGCCTGACGCGCCTCCGCGAACTCCGGCAGACTGTCACGGGCCGTTTGCAGAAAGTCCTCGCTGATGTGGATGACGGGCAAATCAGGTTCGGGAAAGTAACGGTAGTCGGGCGCGTTCTCCTTGCTCCTCATGGCCGTACTGCTTTTCGTGTCGTCGTTCCAGTGGCGTGTCTCCTGTACGACGGCCCCGCCGCCCGACAGAATGTGTATCTGTCGCGAACGCTCGCTCTCTATCGCGTGTTCGATGGCGCGCAGGGAGTTGATATTCTTGGTCTCGGTGCGCGTCCCGTATTCGGTATCGCCGACGCGCCGAACCGACAAATTCACGTCCGCGCGCATAGAGCCTTCCTGCATTTTGCAATCCGAAATTCCCAGATACGTGAACAGAGAACGTATCTTTTCCAAATACGCGACGACCTCCGCGCCGTCGCGGAAATCCGGTTCCGATACGATTTCCAGTAACGGCACCCCGGCGCGGTTGTAGTCCGGATAGGTCTCGTGACCGTAGTCGGAGTGGATGAGCTTCCCAGCGTCCTCCTCCATGTGCATTTCGTGAATGCGGATACGCTTCCCGCCGATGTCCACGTAGCCATTACGCGCAATCGGGCGGTAGAGCTGTGAAATCTGGTAGGCCTTGGGCAGGTCGGGGTAGAAGTAGTTCTTGCGGTCGAAGCGGGTCTCGCGGTCGATGGTACAATGCAGGGCCAGTCCGGCGCGGACGGCGTATTCCAGTACCTTTTGATTCAGTACGGGCAGCGTCCCCGGGAGGCCCATGCACACCGGACAGCAATGGGTATTCGGACTTCCCCCGAAGGCCGTCGAACAGCCGCAGAAGATTTTGGATTTCGTCGACAGCTCTACGTGTACTTCCAGCCCGATGACGGTTTCCCAGCGTTCAGGCATTTCCCGACACCTCCTCCGAATCGCGCGGGCGGCGCTTGTGCCAGTCGGTTGCCAACTGGTACGCGTAGCCGACATTCAAAACTGTGCTGTCCGCGCCGACAGCGCCGAGTAGCTGTGCGCCGACGGGCAGTCCGCGACGGTCGAAGCCGCACGGCACCGACAGCCCCGGCAGTCCGGCGAGGTTCGCCGGAACCGTGAAGATGTCCGACAGGTACATTTTCAGCGGGTCGGAAAGCGAACTTCCCAGCGCGGGCGCGGTCGTCGGCGACACCGGGAGCGAAATCACGTCACAGCGCCCGAACGCCTCCGCGAAACCGTCGACTATCATCTGTTTCATTTTGAGGGCCTTGTTGTAATAGGCGTCGTAGTAGCCCGACGAGAGTACAAACGTACCCAGCAGAATACGCTTCTGCACCTCTTTCCCGAAGCCCTCACTCCGCGAGCGGGTGTAGAGTTCCTCCATAGTATTGTAGTGTTCGGCGCGGAGGCCGTACTTCACGCCGTCGAACCGCGACAGGTTCGACGAGGCCTCCGCCGTGGCGAGGATATAGTACACGGGCACGGCGTAGCGGATGAACGGCAGGCGCAACGGCACGAGTACGGCCCCGGCGCGTTTCAACTCGTCGAGGAACGCTTCCACACAACGCCGCACGTCCTCCTCCACGCCGTCGCCGAAGCACTCCTCCGGCACGCCCACGCGCAGGCCGCGTATATCGCCGCTGAGGGCGTCGAGGAATCCGGAATCGGGGAACGGTACGGAGGTCGCGTCCATGGAATCCGGCCCGGCGATGATATCGAGCAGGGCGGCGCAGTCGCGCACGTCGCGGGCTAGCGGGCCGATTTGGTCGAGGGAGGAACCGTAGGCGACGAGGCCGTAGCGGGAGACGCGCCCGTAGGACGGCTTGAAGCCCGTCACGCCGCAGTAGGACGACGGCTGACGCACACTCCCGCCGGTGTCGGAGCCGAGCGCGCAGACGCATTCCCGCGCCGCGACAGCCGCCGCCGCGCCCCCCGACGAACCCCCGGGAACGTGTCCGGTATTCCACGGATTCCGCACGGGGCCGTAGCAGGACGTTTCCGAGGTCGAACCCATCGCGAACTCGTCCATATTGAGCGTTCCGGCGGGGACAACTCCGGCGTCTCGGAGTTTGCGCACGGCGGAGGCGTCGAACGGGGCGCGGTAGTCGCGGAGTATCTTCGAGGCGCAGGTCGTCAGGCAGTTGCGGACGCTGATGTTGTCCTTGATTCCCACGGGGACGCCCGCCAGTACCGACACGGCCTCCCCGCGGTCTAACAGCGCCTGCGCGCGTTCCGCCGCCGTGCGCGCCGGGTCGATTTCAAAGGCTGCGTAGGCGTTGAGATTCCGGCCCCGCGCCCGAAAGGCCCCGTATACCGCCTCCAGCGCTTCCGGCGCGGAGAGTTCCCGTTTTCGTATTCGCTCGCCGAGTTCCACGGCGGTCAAGTCCAGAATGTCCATATGCCTACCCTCCTTTGAAATATTCGTCCGCTCACTCCACCACGCGCGGGACAATTAACGTTTCGTCGCTGTGTTCGGGCGCGTTGTCGAGCAACAGCGCGCGCGCCATCGACGGCTGTACCGTGTCCGGACGCGTGGGGCAGTCGAACCCGCCGCCCGTCACGCAGACCGCTTCCGTGTCTATGGACGCGTTGATTTCGTCCATATAGCTCAAAATAGAAGTCAGTCCCCGGCAGACGCTGTCCATATCCTCGTCGGCGATTTCCAGCCGCGACAGCTTCGCCACATAGCGCGCCGTCTCCCTCGTGATTTCCATAGGCCACCCCGTTTCTTATAATGCCCCTCCGGGCCGCCTCCCCCGCAATCCGCGCCCGCTTACGAACGCTTGGAAAGTTCCTCTTCCAACAGGGCGCGGATTACCTGCGGGTCTCCGTTGCCCTTCAATTCCTTCATACAGCCGCCGAACAACGCCTGAAACGCCTTCTTCTTGCCGCCCAGATAGTCCCTGACCGCGTTCGGCGTACTGTCCAGCACCTTCAACACGACTTGCCGCACGGCGTCGGTGTCGCCCTGCGCGCTCAGATTGTGCGCCTCACAGTACGCGTCCGGCTCGGCGTCCTCGTAGAGTACCGCTTCGAGTACCTTCCGCCCGGCGGCCCGGTTGATTTCGTTCCCCGATACCTTTTCCATAATCCGCGACAGCTTCCCGGGCGCGATTTGCAATTCGCCCATGACCTGTCCGTGCTTGCGGAGAAGCCCGCCGCACTCCGTCAGAATCCATGACGCGGCGTCCTTGGGCTCGCGGCCTAATGCCGTCACGGCGTCGAACAGGTCGCACAAAGAACGCTCGGAAGTCAGCGACGCGATTTCCTTTTCGGAAAGCCCCTTCGACTGGTACTCCGCCGTCTTTTCCTCTACCGACGCCGGCATGGTGTCGCGTACACGCTGTATCCAGTCCTCGCCGATGAGAATCGGCATGAGGTTCGGGTCGGGGAAGTAGCGGTAGTCGGCGGCGGTCTCCTTGTTGCGCATGGAGAACGTACGCCCCTTTACGTCGTCCCAGCGGCGCGTCTCCTGTACGAGCGTCTCCGTGCCGCGCTCGACGGCGTCGAGGTGCCGCGCCGTCTCGTACTGTATCGCGCGGCGAATCGACGAAAGCGAACTCATATTCTTGATTTCCGTCCGGACGCCTAATTCCTCTGTCCCCTCCGGGCGGATGGAAATATTCACGTCACAGCGCATAGCGCCCTCTTCGCACTCGGAAATGTTCGCGAAACGGAACATGGTCTTCAGCTTTTCCAGATACGCCATGACCTCGTCGGCGGTACGGAAGTCGGGCTTGCTGACAATCTCAATCAGCGGAACGCTGGTGCGGTTGAAGTCGACTAGCGTCGTTTCCGTCCAGTCGTCGTGTACGAGCTTCCCGGCGTCCTCCTCCATGTGAATCTGCTTGATTCCGATGGTACGCGTGCCGTCCTTCGTCGTGACTTCCAAGGAGCCGTTGCGGCAGACGGGGTGAAACCATTGTGTAATCTGGTACGCGCAGGGCAAGTCCGGGTAATAGTAGCTCTTCTTGTCGAACGTGGTGTAGCGGCTGATGTCACAGTGCAGCAGAATCCCGGCGCGCATGGCCAGTTCCACCACGCGGCGATTGGTCACGGGGAGCATACCGGGCATTCCGGCGCAGGCCGGACATACCCGCGTATTCGGTTCGCCTTTCGTGGAGTGCCCGCCGCAGGAACAGAAGATTTTCGATTGTGTCGCCAGTTCGACGTGGGTTTCCAGACCGATAACCGCCTCGTATCTCATTTCGCGCTACCCCCTTCCAGTGCCTCCGCGAGATTCAACAGGGTACCTTCCTGTAGCGTGTCGGCGAAGAACTGTACGCCGCCCGACACCATCGCCGGAAGCCCCGTCAGATTCGGAATCGCCGTGAACAGGCTTTCCGCGAATACGGTCTTAAAGGCGTCCTTGATGTCGTAGGGGCGGTATGCCGTCTCCGCGCAGGCCGGACAAAGAAGCGCGTCGTAGTCCTTGAACAGCGCCTTGACCTGTTCCCAGACGAGACGCCGGACTTTCAGCGCCTTGTCGTAACAGGTGAAGTAACGCCCTTTCGACAGCACGTCGGAGCCGTACAGAATGACGGCTTTCGTCAGGAAGTTCAAGCCCTCCGTGCGGGAGTTCACGTACAGCTCATCAATATTGCGGTAGTCGGGGGAACGGTAGCCGAACTTCACGCCGTCGTAGCGGGAGACATTGTTACAGGTCTCCGCGCACAGTAAGAGGTTCCAGGCCGTGCGGGCGGCGTCGGAAAGCGGCAGGGAGATTTCGTCGACGGTCGCGCCCAGTCCGCGCAGACGCCCCGCGCAGTCCGTGACACGCGCTTGCACGGCGTCGGACGCCGCCGCCGACAGTTCGCGCACGAGGCCCACGCGCATACCCGCAACCGCTTTGCCGTCGTTGTAACTGTAAGTTTCCGTCGGCAGACTGGTGCCGTCCTTGGGGTCGTGTCCGGCGATGACCCGCAAGAGTTCCCAGACTTCCCCGGCGGCTTTCGCCGTCACGCCGATTTGCTCCCCCGAACACGCGCACGGAATCACGCCGTAGCGGGAGACGGTGCCGTAGGTCGGTTTCAGGAAGTCGACGCCCGACAGCGCCGCCGCGCGTCGCGGGGTGCCGTTCAAGTCGACGCACAGCGCGCCCTTGACGCCCCCCGCCGCCACGAGTTCCGCCGCCGCGCCGCGCAACGCGCCCGACGCGTCCAGATTCGCCCCGCCGTGCGCAAACTCGCCCAGCAGGTCAAGCCCGAACTCGCCGACGGCGCTTTTCCCGGCGATTCCGTATCCGGCGCGTTCGAGACGCTCCACCGCCTCCGCGCTGAACAGGGGCCGGAAGCCTTCCAGAATCCGCGACCCGGCGCGGGTCTCGCAGCCCTTGACTTGTATCGTGTCGTCGACGGCGACCGCGCCGCCGCGCTTGATTTCCGTCACATACTGTCCCATGTCAACCTCACTTCACCAGCCGGGGCACCTGCCAACTGTCGTCGGTATGCTCCGGCGCGCCCTCCAGCAGACTTTCGCGTGTAAAGGGCTGTTCCTGTACGTCGTCGCGGAGAATGTTCGTAAGCGGCATGACGTGTACCATTACCTCTACGTCGTCCGTGGGAATGGCCCCCAAGGCCGCCTCGTGCGCCTCCATGTCACGGAAAATCGAGAGCGTCGCGGCGCGCTCGTCCTCCGTCAGACGCATTTCGTTCAACTGCTCCAGCGCCGACAGTCCCTCCGGCGTCATCATGATTGTCGCCCCCTTCCGTCACTCGCGAATGCTGATGTTCGCCTCTAACAACTGCTGTTCCGTCACCTCGCTGGGCGCGCCGAGTAACAGGTCTTGCGCGTTGCCGTTGAGCGGGAAGGCGATAACGTCGCGTATAGTATCCTCGTCGGCCAGCAACATAATCATGCGGTCGATACCCGGGGCCATGCCGGCGTGAGGCGGCGCGCCGTACTGGAACGCCGTGTAGAGCGCCCCGAAACGCTTCTCCAACTCCTCCGCGCTGTAGCCCGCGATTGCGAACGCCTTGCGCATAATCTCCGTGCTGTGATTCCGCACGGCCCCCGACGCAAGCTCTACGCCATTACAGACAAGGTCGTACTGGTACGCCAATACTTCCGTCGGGTCTTTCGATTCCAGCGCCTCCAAACCGCCCTGCGGCATAGAAAACGGATTGTGCGTGAAAATCACGGCCCCGCTGCTTTCGTCAATCTCGTACATCGGGAAGTCGACGACGAAGCAGAACTCGTAAGCGTCTTTGTCGATGATATTGAGGTTTTCGCCCAACCATGCGCGAATCTGCCCGGCGTAGCGGTTCACGACACGGAGCGTGTCGCAGATAAAGAACAGCGTCTCGCCGTCCTTCATGCCCGTCAGCGCGATAACTTCCGACTTCTGCTCCGGCGTCAGGAATTTCTCGATAGGCCCCTTGAACGCGCCGTCATTGAGCGTCAAATAGCCGAGGCCTTTCATTCCGATACCCATCGCGAATTTCAAAGAACGCTCGAAGAAACTCCGGGGCTGTCCTTTGCAGTCGGCGACAATCCCGCGCACGGGCTTTCCACGGAACAGCGGGAAATTCACGTTTGCGAAGAAGTCGGTCAGGTCGCAAATCACCAACGGGTTGCGCAAGTCGGGCTTGTCGGTGCCGTACTTCAACATGGAATCGGCAAACGTAATCCGCTGGAACGGCGCGGACGTGACGCGCTTTTCCGTAAAGGCCCGGAACGTGTTCCCTACGACTTCCTCGCACACGTTCAACACGTCTTCCTGTGTGGCGAAGGACATTTCGTAGTCAAGCTGGTAAAACTCGCCGGGGGAACGGTCTTGCCGGGCGTCCTCGTCGCGGAAGCACGGCGCAATCTGGTAGTAGCGCTCGAAGCCCGACACCATCAGCAGTTGCTTGAACTGTTGCGGGGCCTGCGGGAGCGCGTAGAACTTACCCTTGTGCTTGCGGCTGGGTACGAGAAAGTCCCGCGCGCCCTCCGGCGAAGACGCCGTAAGAATGGGCGTCTGGATGTCCATAAAGCCGCGTTCCTCC
>CAMHBH010000039.1 GCA_946183175.1 uncultured Oscillibacter sp. | reverse complement strand
AGCCACTGTCCGCCTGCTCCCCGAACACCCCAAGGCCCTCCCCGCCGCCCTGAAGGCGATTAAAGAGGCCGAACTTATCATTCTGGGCCCCGGCAGCCTCTACACCAGCGTGATACCGAATCTTTTGGTTGACGGCATTGTGAAGGCTATCCAGCGCTCCAAGGCCATGAAAATCTACGTCTGCAACGCCATGACCGAGGACGGCGAGACCGAAAACTACACGGTATCCGACCACATTTCGGCGATTTTCCAGCACTCCGCGCCGGGCCTGTTCCCGCTGTGCCTCGTCACGTCGAGCCGCGTACCGAAAAGCGCCGCCGACCGCTACGCCCTGGAAGGGGCCGCGCCCGTCGTACTCGACGCCGAGCGCTGTCAGCGACTGGGCGTGGAAGTCGTCAGCCGCCCGCTGTCGACGGTCAAGGAGGGGCGCGTACTGCACCATTTCCAGCGCCTGGCCCGGGAGATTCTCGTACTCTATTCGGAGCGGGCGTTCCGCGTCGCCGGAGACCGTTTCCAGTCCTGAACGGGCCGCCACACGTCGGCGACTGTTTCCAGTCCTGTACGGGCCCGGGAAGTCCCGCAACCCGGAAGGGCGCGACATTTCAAAAGGAGGGTATGCGGTGTCGTTTTCCTACGAAACCAAACAGGAGCTTTGCCGCGTGCCCGTCCGGAAACTCTGCTGTGCCCGCGCCGAGGCCTACGGAATCCTGCTCTACTGCAATACGTTCCAGCACGGCGAAATCCGTATCATCACGGAAAACCCGCTCTTCGCCGCGCGCCTCCCGAAACTGTTCTACCGGGCGTTCCGCCTGCGTTTCGACGCCCTCCCCGATGTCCACTCCCCCGGCAAGTACGTCTTCCGGTTCAGTACCCCGGACAAACTCCGGCGCGTCATCTCCGCGCTGGGCTACGACCCCCGGCAGACCCCCGTACTGCACATCAATTTCGCCATGCTGGAAGACGACTGCTGTCGGGCGGCGTTCTTACGGGGAGCCTTCTTCGCGGGCGGGAGCGTCACCGACCCCCAAAAGCGCTACCATCTTGAATTGCTCACTTCCCATGCACAAGTCGGGCGCGAGCTACAGGCCCTCCTCCGCGAGTTGGACTTCCCTTCCAAGACGCTACAGCGCAACGGTACGTTTATCACGTACTTCAAGCAGAGCGGGCAAATCGCCGACTTCCTGCGGCTTATCGGCGCGCCCGACGCCGCCGCGCGTCTGCTCAACGCCAAAGACCAAAAGCGTCTGCGGAACAGCGTCAACCGCCGCCTCAACTGCGACACCGCGAATGTCGACAAGTCCGTAGAAGCGTCGCGGGAGCAGGCCGAGGCCATCCGCAGACTCCGCGACACCGGACAGTTGGAGCGCCTGTCGGACAAGCTACAACTGACGGCGGCGTTGCGGCTGGAGTACCCGGAACTGTCGCTGAGCGAACTGGCCGACGAATTCGACCCGCCCGTGACGAAATCCTGTCTAAACCACCGTCTGCGCAAGCTGACCGAACTGGCGGCGGCCTCCGAAATCAGAGAGAAGGACGATTAAACCATGCTGGATATGTGGCACAACCTGCTCAGCGGTACGCCGTGGCAGGATATTTTGTCGGCAAAAGAAATCCCGGGCCTCCCGCCCCTCCCCGACGGCTGGACGGTCGAGACACTACTACTCGTTGTAATCGGCGTCCCCGCCGCGTTACTGCTACTCCATTTCGTCAGGGTGATTCTAATTTACCTGTACGGTCGGAAGTACCGCGCCCTCCGCGCGCTGAATCGGGCTTGCGAGTTTGACAACGGAATCAAGACGCGCTACGAGTACAAAGTCCGCCTCAATTCGCGCAAGCAGTTGGAGCGCTACGACTTCGAACGCTTCTTCCTGGACGAGTAC
This sequence comes from uncultured Oscillibacter sp., assembly GCA_946183175.1. Lineage (GTDB taxonomy): Bacteria > Bacillota > Clostridia > Oscillospirales > Oscillospiraceae > Oscillibacter. Next base: position 14,705 of record CAMHBH010000039.1, on the reverse strand, counting down.
GGGCGCAACCCGCACGCGTTCGGCGCGATTCTCGAAAGCGCGTCGAACAATGACAAGAAATACCGCCGGTACAAGGCGGAAGTCGAACAACTGCTGGGCGTCAAACCGGGCGAGGCCGTGCGGGTGAGGTTCTTCGACCCGCTGCAAGTCAAGATATGCAAGCGGCACCTGCGCAAGCCGATTACGTCCCCGGTGTTCCACTGCACGGCGGAGTACACGAGCCCGAAAGGCAAGAACCACTATTCGCGCACCGCCGACTACACCGTAAAGCAGATGGAGGGCGTCGCGAAACAGTACCGGAAGAACGTCGACTTTCAGGCGTCCAAGGCGTACCAGCGGAGCCTCATGACGGATTCCCTGCGCTACGACATCATGAAACGCGACAATTTCCGCTGTGTGCTGTGCGGGCGCACGGCGCGCGAGGGCGTCAAACTGCACGTCGACCATATCGTACCCGTCGCGAAAGGCGGCCTGACCGTCCCGGACAACCTCCGGACGCTCTGCGACCAGTGCAACCTCGGCAAAAGTGACAAATACGACCCCCACGGGGCCAATTGATACAGGAGAATTACTATGGAACGAACAGAAAGAGCGTGTAAGTATCACGAAAGCGGGTGCAACTGCGCGCAAAGCGTACTGGCGGCGTTTTCGGACGTAACCGGGCTGAGCGAGGCGGAAAGTCTGCGAATCGGGGGCGGATTCGGCAACGGCGCGGGTACTGGCGAATTATGCGGCGCGATTACGGGGGCCGTCATGGCGCTTGGTATGCTGGTACCCGTCGACCCCGGCAACCCCGCCGCCGTGAAACGCGAGGCTGTCGCGCTGTCGAAAGAATTTCAGGCGCGGTTTCGGGAAAAGTTCGGCGCGCTTCGCTGTCAGGAACTGTTACCGCTGAAATTCACGCCCGACGACACCACCCCCGCCGCGAAACGTCTCGGGCTTACGCAACACTGCCGCATTATGATTGTCACGGCGGCGGAAATCACGGAGGCCATTATCAAAGAGCGCGGCCTGGCGTAACCTTACGGGAGGTGATTCTACGTCCTTCGTAAACTTACACCTGCACACGGAATACAGCTTACTCGACGGCGCGTGCCGGATAGCCAAACTCCCGGAGCGCCTACAGGAACTCGGGCAGACGGCTTGCGCGATTACCGACCACGGCGTCATGTACGGCGTCATCGACTTCTACCGGGCCTGTAAGGACGCCGGAATCAAGCCGATTATCGGCTGTGAGGTCTACGTCGCCCCGCGCGGGCGGACGCGCTTCGATAAAGTCCGCGAGTTCGACGCCGAAAGCCGTCACCTGGTTCTGCTGTGCGAAAACGAGGAGGGCTACCGGAACTTGTGCTACTTGGTCTCGGCGGCGTGGACGGAAGGCTTTTATTTCCGCCCGCGCGTCGACCTGGACTTGTTGCGGGAGCGCCACGGCGGGCTGATTGCGTTGTCGGCGTGTCTGGCCGGGGAACTGGCGCGGCTGTTGAAGGCCGGCGACTACGACGCCGCAAAGGCCCACGCGCTCGAAATGCGCGACATCTTCGGCCCGGAGCACTACTACATGGAGTTGCAGAACCACGGCATTCCCGAACAGGCGGAGGTCAACCGGGGGATTCTGCGCATTCACCAGGAGACCGGGATTCCGATGGTGTGTACGAACGACGCGCATTACTTGCGCCCGGAGGACGCCGAAACCCACGATATTTTGCTGTGTATCCAGACGGGAAAGACGCTCGACGACGCGAACCGTTTACGATACGAACCGCGCCGCTTTTACGTGCGGAGCGAGGAGGAAATGTCGGCGCTGTTCTCGACCTACGAGGACGCGCTGGACAATACGGCGCGAATCGCCGAGCGTTGCAACGTCGAATTTACGTTCGGAACCTACCATTTACCGGAATACCAGTTGCCGCCCGGCTACGACAGCTTTTCGTACCTGAAGGAACTCTGCGACACCGGCTACCGGGAGCGTTACGGCGACGACGATACCCACCGCGCACAGCTCGAATACGAACAGAATATGATTGACCGCATGGGGTTCACCGACTACTTCCTGATAGTCTCGGACTTCGTGCGCTACGCGCGGAGCGTACAGATTCCGGTCGGCCCCGGGCGCGGGAGCGCCGCCGGGTCGATGGTCTCCTACTGCCTCCGCATTACCGACATTGACCCGGTCAAGTACAACCTCTACTTTGAGCGCTTCCTGAACCCGGAGCGCGTGAGTATGCCCGACATCGACATGGATTTCGGCGACACCCGGCGCGGGGAAGTGGTGGAGTACGTGCGGCGGAAGTACGGCGAAAGTCATGTGGCGCAAATCGTGACGTTCGGCACGATGGCGGCGCGGGCCGTACTCCGCGACGTGGCGCGCGTCATGGGCATTTCCTACGCCGACGCCGACTTTATCGCCAAACAGGTACCGTCAGGCCCGCACATCACCCTCGACGACGCCTTACAGCTTTCCAAGCCTCTCGCCGACCTCTACCGCGACCGTAAGGAAGTACGGCACCTGATTGACACGGCTCGCTCGCTGGAGGGTATGCCGCGCAACGCGTCGACACACGCGGCGGGCGTCGTGATTACGCGCCGCGCGGTGTACGAGTACGTCCCGCTCGCCAAAAACGAGGATACGGTCGTATGTCAGTACGTCATGACGACGCTGGAGGAACTCGGCCTGCTGAAAATGGACTTCCTCGGCCTGCGGAACCTGACGATTCTCGACGACGCCGTGAAGCGCGTACAGGAACGCGAACCCGGCTTCCGGCTGGAGGACATCCCGGAGGACGACGCCGCGACATTCGACATGATTTCCGGCGGCAGAACGTCGGGCGTATTCCAGATTGAATCAGCGGGTATGACAGGCGTGTGTGTCGGGCTGAAACCGAAAAGTATAGAAGATATTACGGCGGTGATAGCGCTGTACCGCCCGGGGCCTATGGAGTCCATCCCGCGCTTTATCGCCTGCGCCCGCGACCCCCGACAGGTCACGTACCGCCACCCGTCTTTAGAGCCGATTCTGTCCGTCACTTACGGCTGTATCGTCTACCAGGAACAGGTTATCCAGATTTTCCAGCGCCTCGGCGGCTACTCCCTCGGTCAGGCCGACATGGTTCGCCGTGCCATTTCAAAGAAAAAAGCCGCCCAAATCCAGAGGGAAAAGGACGCCTTCATACACGGAGACCCCGCGCGGAATATTTCCGGCTGTGTGGCAAACGGCATTCCGGAACCCGTCGCGGAGGCGATTTACCAGGAAATCTACGACTTCGCGAACTACGCCTTTAACAAGGCCCACGCGGTCTCCTACGCCGTGCTCGCGTACCAGACGGGTTATCTGAAATGCCACTACACCCGCGAATACATGGCGGCGTTGCTGACTTCCGTACTGGACAGCTCGGAGAAAATCGCGGAGTACGTCAACGAGTGCAAGGACTTCGGGATAGCCTTACTCCCGCCGGACATCAACCTGTCGCGGGACGTGTTCACGGTGGAGGCGGGCGGCATCCGCTTCGGGCTGTCGGCGATAAAGAACGTGGGCCGCGCGTTCATACTCGCCGTACTGGAAGAGCGCGAAAAGGGGCCGTTCGCGTCGCTACAGGACTTCTGCGAACGCATGAGCGAAACGGAAGTCAACCGCCGCGCGGTGGAGAACCTCATACACGCGGGGGCGTTCGACTGTACGGGCGCGAACCGCGCGCAAATGCTCGCCGTGTACGAGAGGGTATTACAGGACGTGGCGGAGCGGCAGAAGCGCAACATTTCCGGACAAATCGACATGTTCTCACTCTCGCCGGAAAACGCCTCGGCGGAAATCCCGCTGCCCGACATTCCGGAACGCCCGCCGACGGAATTGATGTTCATGGAGCGGGAGACGACGGGCCTGTACTTTTCGGGCCACCCGATGGACGCCTGCCGCGCGACGGTGGAGCGCCTCCGGATTCCGTCCATAGGCTCTATCCTGAAGGACTTCGCGCGCGACACGGGGCCCGTACAGTACGCCGACGGACAGCAAATCAGCGTCGCGGGGATTGTGACGAGTTCCAGGACGCGCACGACGAAAAACAATACGCTCATGGCCTACGTGACGCTGGACGACGGCACGGGTGTCATGGAATTGCTCTGCTTTCAGCGGACGCTCGAAACGTCGGGGGCGTACCTGCGGGAGAACGAGTTAGCGCTGATTACGGGGCGGCTGTCGGTACGCGACGAGAAGGCGCCGCAAATCCTCTGCGACACGGCCTACTCGCTGACGGCGATGAACGACGCGCCCACCGCGCAGGAACGCCCCGCCCCAAAGAACGAGACGCTGTATTTACGCTTTCCGAGTGCGAACGGCCCGAAAGCGCGGCATATGCTGTTGGTGTTCAACATGTTTCCGGGTAATTCCCCGGTAAAAATCCGCATGGCGGACACCGGGGAACTGCGTACTGTGCATGTCGGGCCGCACCCGGCGTTAGTCGACGAGGCGCGCGCGACATTAGGCCCGGAAAACGTCGTGCTGCGCGAAAAGCCGCCTATTGCGTCTCCGGTTGCGGCGGCTCGTCCTGTAGAAGCACGTCCATGAGGCGGGAGTAAATGCGCTCCGGGTTCTCCCGAAAGCGCCGGGAGAGCGTGTCGGCGAGCTGACGCTGTGGCGCGACTACCTGCAAGTCCATTAAATTCCCGATGTCGTCGTCGAGAAGCATATGCACGGTGAAAGTACCGTTCGGGCGCGTCGACACCCACGAACGAACCTGTTCCTGTCGGCGCAAGGCGCGGTTACAGGCACCCGTACTCCGGTCGCAACGCGCGCGGACGGTATAGGGCAAATCGTCGGCGCAGATTTCGGCGTCGCGGCGGCCCTTGTCCGTAATCGCGTAGAGGCGGTCTTCCGACAAGGTAAGGTGTCCGGAATCGACGAGTTCGTGCAAACGTTGCGTGAAGTCGAAATACTGCATACCGTCGTCGAAGAGGCACAGGTCAAGCGCTGTCTCGAAGGGCACCGCGTCGGCGAGGCGCGCGAACACGTAGAGTATTAAAATCTTCTGTTCCAGCGCCCCGTGAATGAAACCGGGCATAGAAAAGCAGCCTCCTCTCCGCCACGCGGAGAGCAGGCCACTGTCCGCGCGGTCTATCTCTGAATGACTTATGAATCTTTCCGCCGGATTCTATGAATCCTTCCGCCTCGAGGCGTGTCAAGTCTTCCGCCGCGAAGCGGGATTAGGATTCCGGGACGCCTTCCGCCGCGAGGCGCGCGCGGTAGAACGGGCGGAGCCATGCGGGCTGTTGTCCGACACTCCCCGCGAGGCGCGAGAGCGTACGCTTCCCGACCCGGCGGTCGAGTACGGCGAACATCCGCACGGCGGGGTTTCCGGAGAAAAGCGCGTCGCGAACCGGGGCGTTGAGGTATTCCCGGAGCGCGTCCATGACGTGGTAAATCTCGAGTTCGCCGCGTTCGATACAGGCCAAATCGGCGCGGCGGAAAATCTCGTCATAGCGGGGCCTGTCGGTCTCGTAGAGTTCCCACCAGTGGCGGGTCTCCGCGAGTTCGGCCTTGACTTCATTCGCGGCGCGGCTTGTGAAACGTTCGTTGTAGGGGTTGGCGAAGACGATTTCGCGCCCGTCGAGACGCACGGCGAAGCGCCCGTAGTTATCGGGCGCGCCGTGGTAGTGCGTGAGAAAATACTTTACGCGCCCCCGGAGTTTCGTACAGAGCAAGTCCTGTTCGAGGCGCTTCCGGACGCCGCTCCAACTGTTCGACATGGTGATACCTCTAGTTATTGCGTCACCGGGGCGTCCTCGCGGGAGAACTTCCGCACGCGCCGGAACGCCAGAATTGTAATGACAATCTCGAAGACGAGGAAGACGCCGATTAGAAAATCGTCCCCGGCGGAGAGGCAGAAGTCGTAAAAGCCGTGAATCAGGACGGGCACCCAGAGGGCGTGCCGGAGATTGGCGCGGCATTTCCGGGGGTGTCCGGTACTCTCGAAGCGCTTTGCGAGGCCGTAGAAAGAACCCATGTATATGCCGTCGATGGCGTGTCCGGGTACGGAGAAGACCGCGCGCATGACTGCCGTAGACAAGTCGCCGTCGAGCAGGTACAGGATATTCTCAACGGTCGCGAACCCCAGCGACACGACCACCGCGTACACAATCCCGTCGAATACGTAGTCGAAGGCCGGGGAGCGCCACGTCACGCGCTTGAGTACGAAATACTTCCCGCCCTCCTCTACAAGGGCCGTCATGAGGAAGTTGTCGACGATGAGCCACGCGAGGGTATCGGGTTCGATAACCTCCTCGAAGACGGCTTCCAGCACGGCCCCGAGTACGATGGCGCTGACGACCGTCAGCGCGCCGCCGCGGAAAAGCCGGAACAACAGCGACAGCGGCTCCTTTTCGGCGGTGTCTCTGCTGTAGGTGTAGGCAATCAGCACGACGGACGGCAGGATTGCTAAAAGCGGCAGTAACACAGGCGTCTCCCCTTTCCGGAATCGGGCTGTAAGCGGTGCTCAGGCCTCCAGCGGGATATTTTCGCACTCGATTTTCAGGCGTTCGGGCTTGCCGCCCTCCTTGCCCCAGTTGGTCGCGATACGGTCGAGTACAATGTTGATGTCGTCGGGCTGGATTTCCAGCAGGAGCACAAGGTACTGGTTCGCGCCGTTTTTGGTGTATACGTCACTGCGCCGCAGGCTGTGGCCGAGGATTTCGCCGAACCTGTCGACGGACTGCGCGTCGCCGTTGAGGGTGTAGAGCACGAGTTCCATTTTCCGGTGGTAGTTCTCAATCGTGCGGACGGCGAAACGGTAGATGGTACGGAAATTCTCAAAGCCCAGCGCGTACGCGCCGCGCTGGCGGTTGCGTTCGCCCAGAATCATGCGGATTCCGTCCATGGTATTCGACACGCTTTCGGCCTTCTGTTCGGCGAGGGCGTGTTCGCGGAAGACGGCGTAGCCGTGCTTGCCGTTCTGCTTGACTTGATAAAGGGCCTTGTCGGCCTTCTCGGAGAGTTCCTGAAAATCGGTGCCCTCGTCGGGGACGATGACGGCCCCCACCGACGCGCCCAGCGGAATATTCATATCCGGCCCCATGAGGGCCTTGGCGGATTCCAGAAGCATTTCGTTAATCTGCTTTGCCTTCTGCGCGATAAGGGCCTCGTCGCGCACGTCGCGGCAGAATACAATAAACTCGTCGCCGCCGACTCTCCCGGCCACGTCGGAAGTACGGATAATACAGCGCAGGATTTCGCCGAACCGGATGAGCACCTTGTCGCCCATGGCGTGGCCGTAGAGGTCGTTCACAAGTTTGAAGCTGTCGAGGTCGACCATCATTAGTACGCCGGTCTCCTTGGCGCAGACTTCGGCGAGGGTCTTTTGCGCGAAAGCCTTGTTGAGCAGTCCGGTCATGGGGTCGGTCTCCAGGACGGTGCGCAGGCCGCGGATTTGTTCGGCGTTCTCAATCTGGCGCATGGCGTTGTCGATGCGCCGGAGCAGGACTTCGGGCTTGAAGGGCTTGCGGATGTAGTCGATAGCCCCGGCGGCAAGTCCTAGGCTCTCGCTTTCCTGATGCTCGTCGGACGTGATGAATACGATAGGGATGACCCGGTCATACTGGTCGCGCAGGATTCTTTGTAGTTCGAGGCCCGTCATATCCGGCATGTACAGGTCGGAAATAATCAAGTCAGGTTTTTCTTTCTCGTAGAGGCGGACGGCCTCCTGTCCGGACGACGCGCAAATGACCTGGTAGCGGATAGAGAGTACCGCGCTGGTCACTTTCTGCATGAATGCCGCGTCGTCGACAATCAATATTTTTTTCATGCTGTCACCTCCGGGGCGGATTCCGTGCCCTGTGTTAAATATACCATTCCGGGGACTGTTTCGCAAGACTGTTTTTTGACTTTTTCTTTACAAAAATTCCGCCTTATAAAGTCTGACTTTAACAGGCAAAAGTAAAAAATCCTGTAAAAATTGCAAATACGTCAATATTCTCGGAAATTCCTTGTGAAACGCAGTTCAAAAGTTCGTTTTACCCTCCCCCGGAAATTTCGCTTGCTTTCCCTTTTCCTTTATGATATGATACAAAATTAAAGGTATTTCCCAAACGCCGCTTTTCGACTCCACGGAGAGTATAAAAAGGATGTGATTCCGCGTGGATACTGTCAACGCCAAAAACGAAAAGGGTCGACTGCCCTGCTACTTGTCCCCGCTGAACGTGTGGGCGCTGTCCTTCGGTTGCGCGGTCGGCTGGGGGGCGTTCGTTATGCCCGGTACAACCTTCCTGCCCATTGCCGGGCCCTTCGGTACTCTCCTCGGTATGCTCCTCGGCGGGGCCATCATGCTCATTATCGGCGTCAACTACCACTACCTCATGTCGCGCTACCCGGACGCCGGGGGCACGTTCACCTATACCAAGAAGGTCTTCGGCTACGACCACGGCTTTTTGAGCGCCTGGTTCCTCGTACTCGTCTACATGGCCATTACGTGGGCCAACGCAACCGCCCTGCCGCTGGTGTTCCGGAATCTCCTCGGGGACTTGTTCCAGGTCGGCTTCCACTACCAGATTGCGGGCTATGACGTGTATTTCGGCGAAATCATGCTGTCGCTGGCGGCGCTGGAACTCTTCGGCTTCGCCTGTATCCGGGGCGGAAAGTTCGCCGTGCGCGTTCAGACGGTTGCCGCGCTCGTGCTCGTGACCGGAATCCTGATAGGCGGCGGGGCCGTCATCCGGGAGCATATCGGCTGTTGGCTCGGGGGACGCGGGCTGTACCACTTCCGCCCCTACTTCGCCCCCGGTCAGAATCCCGCCGCGCAGGTCTTCAAAATCGCCACCCTCGCCCCGTGGGCCTTCGTGGGCTTTGAATCCGTCTCCCACTCGGCGGAGGAGTTCGACTTCTCCCCGAAAAAGTCGTTCCTCGTGCTGTTCGTCGCCGTCCTGACGGGCGCGATTGCCTACGTCATGCTCACGGAACTGGCCGCCTCCGTCCTCCCGGCGGGCTACTCCCACTGGGACACCTACATCGCCGACATCGGCAAACTCCCGGGCCTGAAAGGCCTCCCGACCTTCTTCGCCGTTCACGAGCTGTTGGGCAATACGGGCCTGATTATACTAGGCTTCACGATTGTCGCCGGGGTCGTGACGGGCCTCGTCGGCAACACCGTCGCCGCAAGCCGCCTCATCTACTCCATGGCCCGCGACGGCCTCCTGCCCGAATGGTTCCGGAAACTCAACAAGGCACAGGCCCCCGAACACGCGATTCTGTTCATTATGGCCGTCTCCCTGCCGATTCCCTTCTTTGGCCGTACCGCTATCGGCTGGATTATCGACGTGAACACCATCGGCGCGACAATCGCCTATGCGTATACGTCCGCCGTCGCCTACAAGCTCGCCCGCGACAACGACAACCTCACCGTACAAATCACCGGCATGATTGGCTTTGTCACCTCCCTGCTGTTCTTCCTCTACTTCCTCGTGCCAAACTTCTGGTCCGTCAGCGCCCTGACGACCGAATCCTATTTGATTCTCGTGGCGTGGAGCGTGCTGGGCTTCCTGTTCTTCCGCTACATCTTCCAGCGCGACACCCAACAGCGCTTCGGCAAGTCGACCGTCGTCTGGATTACGCTTCTTTTCCTGATTCTGTTCATCTCCACGCTCTGGGTGCGCGAGGCCACCAACGACACGACACAGCTTGTGCTCAACAATCTGAGCGACTACAACTACCAGGAACTCGGCGAACACGGCATATCGCTTTCTCCGACCGAACAGAAGGACACCACCTATTACATTCAAAGCCAGATGAACCACGTCGACGACGCGCTGTTGAGAAACAGTATGGCGCAAATGGCCCTGATTGCGCTGTCGCTCTACATCATGTTCAACCTGTACAACCTCATGCAGGAGCGCGAGCGCAGGATGGAGATACAGAAACTCGAGGCCGAACAGAGCAACCGCGCGAAGAGTACGTTTCTGTCGAACATGTCCCACGACATCCGCACGCCCATGAACGCAATCATAGGCTACACCACGCTGTCGCAGAAGGAGGCCGGGATTCCGCCGAAAGTCTCCGACTACCTGACGAAAATCGACGCGTCGAGCCGCCACTTACTCGCGCTGATTAACGACGTACTGGAAATGAGCCGCATTGAAAGCGGGAAAATGGAACTCGAACCCGCGCCGTGCAGTCTCGTACAGGGCATGGACGAGGTTCACGACCTCTTTTCGACGCAGATGGAGACGAAACGCCTCAACTACACCGTCACGGCGGACGGACTGCAAAACAAAATGGTGCTGTGCGACATGAACCGCCTGAACCGCGTCCTGCTGAACCTCATCAGCAACGCCTACAAGTTCACGCCCGAGGGCGGGAGCGTGTCCGTGACGCTGACGCAGACCGGGGCCGAAAACGGCGTCGCCTCCTACGAGTTGCGCGTCAAAGACAGCGGCATGGGCATGAGCCCCGAGTTCGCCGCGAAGGTGTTCGAGGCCTACGAGCGGGAGCGCACGAACGCCGTCGACCATATCCAGGGCACCGGGCTGGGCATGGCCATTACGAAAAGCATCGTAGACCTGATGGGCGGCACGATTGAAGTCGAGACCGAGAAGGGCAAGGGCACCGAATTTATTATTCATGTCAGTTTCCCGATTGTGGAGGAACCCGAGGAAACCGCCGCCGACAGTCAGGACGCCGAAAACGCCGCGCCCGAAATCGACTTCAGCAAGGTCAAGCTCCTGCTCGTGGAGGACAACGAAATCAACCGCGAAATCGCGACGATTCTTTTAGAAGAGGCCGGATTCCAGCTCGACACCGCCGAAAACGGGAAAGTAGCCGTGGAGAAAATCGCGGCGGCGCGTCCCGGCGACTATCAACTTGTCTTGATGGATATCCAAATGCCCGTCATGAACGGCTACGAGGCCACGAAAGCAATCCGGGGTCTGCAAAACCCGGGCCTGGCGAATATCCCGATAGTCGCCATGACCGCGAACGCGTTCTCGGAGGACATCCAGGCCGCCAGGGACGCCGGCATGAACAGTCACATTGCAAAGCCGATTGACGTTGCCAAAATGCTCGCGACGTTGGAGGAAATTCTGCACTAGTACAGAAAGAAGGGGGCGCGAATCGTGAAAACAAAGGCTGTCGCCGTCAGCGGCGTACTCGTAACGCTGGTAGCGCTGTTTCTCATCTTCGGCACCGGACAGCGCTACAAGTCCCTGTCGCAACAGGAGGCCGCGAAAATCATGGACACGAACGACGCCTGTATAGTCGTCGACGTGCGCACGCAAACCGAGTACGACGGCGGACACATCCCGGGCGCGGTCTGCGTGCCGATTGACGAAATCCGCGACCACCCGGAGACCGTGCCGGAGACCTTCCCCGACAAACATCAGGTGTTGCTCATCTACTGCTACGCCGGACGCCGCTCCGCCGACGCCGCCAAAATCCTCGCGTCCATGGGCTATACGAACGCCTACGAGTTCGGCGGAATCGTCGACTGGACGGGCGAAATCGTCACCGAATAAGAACGCGCCGTGTCCGGGAGACCGGGCGCGGCGTTTTGCCGGGGAATCTGGCCCTGTAAAATAATCACGAACTGGCTATTTCAAAGGGGCCACAAAAGGCGTATACTTTCCGCACATCGAGAGGAGGAATCAGCCTTGAAGCGTATCCTGACCATACAGGACATTTCCTGCCTTGGGAAGTGTTCGATTACGATTGCCCTGCCGGTACTGTCGGCCATGGGCGTGGAGACCGTCATACTGCCGACGGCGGTACTGTCGACGCACACCATGTTCAAGAATTTCACCGTAAAGGACTTGACCGGCGAGCTTCTGCCGATTGCGGCGCACTGGAAGAGCGAGAACGTACACTTCGACGCCATTTACACGGGGTATCTGGGGAGCGCGGAGGAAATCGAAATCGCGAAACGCGTCTTTGCGATGTTCCGCGACAAGGATACCTTGCTTTTCGTCGACCCGGTGATGGGCGACAACGGCAAGCTGTACCCGGCATTCGATACCGCCTACGCCGCGCTCAACGCCGGACTGTGCAAGGGTACGGACATCATTGTACCGAATATCACGGAAGCCTGTCTCATGACGGGCACGGAGTACCGGGAGGTGTACGACCGGGACTATATCGTGTCCCTGCTGGAGAGGCTGTCCGGACTGGGCGCGGGGGTTTCGGTACTGACGGGCGTTTCGCTGTCGCCGGGGAAGACGGGCGTCATGGGGCTGGACAGTTCCGGTACGCTGTTCGAGTACCAGAACGACCGCGTGGACGCGGCCTATCACGGCACGGGCGACTTGTTCTCAAGTGTGTGCGTGGGGGCCGTCCTGCGGGGCCGGACATTACAGGAGGCCGTACAAATCGCGGCGGACTACACCGCCCATACTATCCGCGTCACGCTGGAGAACCCCGAAAAGCCCTGGTACGGCGTCGACTTTGAGCGCACGCTCCCCGACTTAATCGACGCGCTCCGCTGACCGCGCAACGTAAAGGCGGAATCGACGTGAAAGCGCCTCCCCCGTAGTACAGGGGAGGCGTCGCCGTCAGTCCGCGTCGGCGAAATCCCAGTCGATGTCCAGGATAATCGCGTTGTGGAACTCGATATACTCCGTCTTGAGGGTGTAGTCCTTGCGCCCGATGCGGATTTCCTGCTCGTCGACTTTGCTCAACAGGACTTCCCCGGCGGTCGAGTGGTGCCGGACGGTGAAGTACAGGTTGACGTGCTGGGGGTCGGGCGACCATTCGCCGTCGCTGCCGAGTACGTAGTACGGCCCCTGCTCTACCGACAGGATTTCGCCGTCGAGCAGTTTGCCCGAGGCCATCAGTTGCGAGGGGATGTGCTGTTGTACGCTCTCGTAGATGTCGCTGGACACGCCTTCGGTCAGTACGCGGTAGGTCATGGTCACTTCCCGCTCCTGCGGGTCGCGGTCGGACAGCGCGACTTTCCAGACCACAAAGAGCACTACCGCCGCAATCAGGACGACGGCGGCCACGTCCACGACATTGAACTTGCCCACTTTCGCCGCTTTCTCGTTCATATTATAGCCTCCATGTGAGTGGTTCGCCGCGTGCGCGGTGTGCGTAAACGTTCCGTTTGCCCCTGTCACGCGGTGACAGAGGGGCCGACGCTTCCTTTACGCGTACCGTGCGCGGCGGGCCCCGTCCGGTATGGACAAAGGACGCGCTCTATTGTATAATACTTTCCGCCGTTTCACAAGTATTTTCTTTCCGTGCGAAGGAGCGTACCCATGAAAAGTATCGCCATTTTCCAGTCAGATTTGCGGGTCGGCGGAATCCAGAAGGCCCTTGTCAACATCCTGCGCGAAATCGACTACGACACCTGTCAGGTCGACTTGTACCTGTACGACGAGGGCAGTTTTTTCGACATGCCCTCCCACGAACGCCTGCGGGTAATCCGCCTAAACCCCGGCGCGGCGTCGCTGAAACGCTTCGTCTACTTCGATTTGCTCTACGCCCTCTCCGGCGACATCACGCGCGGCAGGGAATACGACGTAGCGGTTGATTTCAACAGCTACCAGAACGAATGCGCCGTCGGAGCGCTGAAGTCCAGGGCCCGGAAAAAAATCATGTGGATTCACAACGACATGGAAATCAAGCTCCGCAACGAGCCGAAATACCGCGTCTTATGGCACTTCTTCAAGGGCAAACTCCGCCGCTACGACGCCTTCGCGGCGGTGTCGCCGGGGATTATCGAGGGATTCCGCCGCGCGTCCGGAATCGCCGACAAGCCGATAGTCCCGATTCCGAACCACATCGACACCGGGGAAATTTTCCGCAAGAAAGATTTGCCTGTCGACTTCCACCCCGACCCGGGCAAACTGAACCTGTGTTCCGTGGGGCGAATCTGCCACCAGAAGGGCTACGACCTGTTAGCGGGGTATCTGGCGGAAGTCCGGAAGCGCCGCGACGATTTCCACTTCTACCTCATCGGCGACGGCCCCGACCGCGCCGCGCTCCTGCGGCAGGTCTCCGCGCTGGGCCTGCGCGATTTCGTGACGCTGTTGGGCAATCAGCAGAACCCCTTCTGCTATATGGACAAGATGGACGGCTTTGTGCTCACGTCGCGCTACGAGGGACAGGGCATGGTGATTCGGGAGGCGCAGGCGCTCGGACTGCCGCTGTACATCTCGAAGAACCTGGAGCCGTACAACCCCGGAATCGGCGGCTGTGCGGACATCGTGGAGGCGCTTTGCAAGGCGGAGAAGCCCGCGCGGAAGCGCTACGACGATTTGCGAGGCTACAACGCGGCGATTACCCGTGATTTGAATCGCCTTTTGGGGCTTTCCTGACGGGGGGTGACGGACACGGCTACAAAAAACGGAATCTTAATCTGCGGGGCCTACGGGCTGGGCAACGCCGGCGACGAGGCGATTTTGAGCGCGATTTTACGGGAAGTGCGAACCGTCGCGCCGGACGCGGAAATCACGGTGCTGTCGCGGAACCCGGAGGAGACCGCCGCCCGGAACGGCGTCAAGGCGCTGTATTTTTTTGATTTGCCCGGCATGCACAGGGTACTCCGCCGGACGCGGCTGTATATCAACGGCGGGGGCAGTCTGATTCAGGACGCCACGAGCCGCCGGAGTTTATGGTACTACCTCTATACGCTCCACGCCGCGAAACGCCACGGCTGTCGGGTACTCATGTACGGCTGTGGAATCGGGCCCGTGACCCACCGGGGCGACCGGACAATCACGCGGCGCGTCCTGAATCGCTG
>CAMHBH010000038.1 GCA_946183175.1 uncultured Oscillibacter sp. | reverse complement strand
CCGCGCCGTAATAGGGGTGTACGCGGCGCTTGTCGCGGCGCATACGCGCCCAGCGTAAGTCCATAGCCTCGTCTTTCGGGGCCAGTAGCATTGCGAGTTCGCCCATGGTCATATGATTTTCGAGGCGGAGGCGGTTGTCGGAGTACACGACGCCGCGCCGCTTGGCCAGACGCGCCATTTTCTCAAAGAGCGGGTTGTCGCGCCCGACATCCGCGAACGGACACTCCTCCATCAGTTCGGCGACGGTCACAACTTGGTAGCCGTACTTGTGCAGGATTTCCAGTTGCAGGGGCAGGCCCCACGCGACGGGCGTACGGCGGGCCATATTGTAGCCGTCCTTCTGGAAGATAATCTGCCCACAGAAGAAGTCGGGGTTCTGTTCGAGCGCGGCGCGCATGGGTTCCGTCATGGCGGCGATTTCGGCCTCTAGCGCCTCCTGTCCCTTCTTGCCGGACGGCAGCCACCCGGCCCCGTCGAACGACGCCGCCAGATACTGGTACCCCATGCGGTCGTACACGTCGTAGCTCGTAAAGCCGCCGCTGAGGCCGTCGACGTAGTGCGGCGGGCGGCCCATCGTGATGTCGTACTGGTAATGGTCTTTCATCCAGAGGTCGAGGCGGCGCAGGTCTCCGACGGCGCTGTGTACGGACCCGTAGTGTACGCGCCGGGCGTAGACGAAGGGCTTCTTGCCGAACAGAATGTGGCGGTAGCCGTGGTTGGTAATCTGGTGGCCCTCGGCGAGCATGCGCCTTATGATACGGTCATTGTGCACGGCCCCGCCGTACTCGTCCTGATGGATGTCGGGGTAGTGGTCGAAGCGGATACCGCCCCACGCCGCCGAACCTTCCCGGCCCGCCTTGTCGGGGTAGTTCATGCCGGTATCGCCGATAACGTCGAAGGTGCCCTTAGCGTCGAACTCGGCGAGGGCGTCGAGGATGAGGTCGGTCAGGGCGCGCCCGTGGAACTGGTCGGGGGCGGCGGGGAGATTCATGGGGCCGTCGTCGAAGGTCATCGCGCAGATACGCTCCGGGGTTCTGACGCGTTCGATACGCCGCGCGTAGCCGATGTGCGGGACTTCCTCCGGGAGAAGGTGCGCGGACTTCAGGACTTGTTTCCCCGCTTTCCCCGCCTTGACTATCAGGGACATTTATTTGCTCACTCCTCCAATGAAATCGTCAAACACACATTTTACGGCAAACGCGGCCCATTTGCAATAGGAAAGCGGCCCCGCGCCCGACTTTCTCCGCCGCGCGTACTGGCTGGCGGCAGTCCAAACCGCCTTACTCCTCCGTCCCTCCGTCCGCGCCCCGGCGAGTAGCGCCGCCTTGACGGCACCGGGTGTCAGGGCGTCGGCCTGTACAATCGTGACGCCGTTGCCGATTTCGCGGGGGGTATGGGCGTCGCTCCCGGCGAACCCGCGCAGGCCGTGCGCCGACGCGAACTCCGCCGCTCTTGCGTTTGCGTCGCGTATTTTACGCTCGGCGCGGCTGTTCCAGACCTCGATACCGTCGACGTACTCCGCCGCGTATTCGGCGCGGTCTCGTCTTTTCGTGTGCTCGAACGGGTGCGCGAGTACGGCGATACCGCCCTGTGCGTGTATTTCGGCGACGGCCCCGGGAAGCGTCCGCGCGCCGACGGGCTCCGTCACGAACCATCCCAGCAGGTGTCCGGCGTCCGTCGACACCTCCACGCCCGGAATTAACAGCACTCCGGGCAGTCCGGCGCGGTACTCGTCGGCGGGCAGGGTGTGGTCGTGGTCGCAGACCGCGACGCCGTGCAATCCGGCCTCCCGGGCGCGCGCCGCGATTTCCGACAGCGTCATGACGCCGTCCGGGGAGTGGTACGAGTGTATGTGCATGTCCAGACGGATTTCCATGGCGATTTCCTCTCATTCCCGGGAGTGTCCTTCCGCGCGGGGACTAGTCCCGGCGGGTCAGGAGCGTGTTACCCAGATATCGGAACATCGGCGCAGGGTCGCGCCAGCTCGACAACGCCTCTTGCGCGAACAGGCAGTCGGGGAGCGCCGCGAAAAATTCGCGGAAACGCCCGTGCCGGAGCAAACTCAATATGGCGGCGGTGTCGTTGAGCAGGAAGCGCATCCGGACGCCTTCCCGGTAGTCGTGGGGGGCGTAGGGGGCGGGGAGGCCGGAGGCGGCCTGTACGTAGCGGAGCGCAAGCGGACTGCGCGCCTTCTCGGTCAGCGGGAAACTGCCCCAGATTCGCGGGTTGACTTCCAGCACGCGCCCGCCCCTGAACTCGACCATAGCGAGGCCCTGAAAGCCGAACGACTTCAGCAGTTTATGTGCCTGTTCTACGAGGTGGTCGTTGTAGATACTGTCACAGCACGACGAGGGCCCGCCGGAAATCGGGTATTCCCGGACACGGCGGTGACAGAGCGCGCCCAACAGCGCGCCGTCGCGGCCCATCAGCAGACTTGCCCCCATGCCGTCGCCCTGTACGTACTCCTGCACGAGCGGCGCGGCGTCGTAGGCGCTCATGGCCGCGACGGCGGCCTGCCACTCCTTTTCGTCGCGCGCGATTCGGTAGCGCTCTTGCGCTTTGAGGCCAAATTTCTCCCCGCAGTGGGGCTTTACGACGACCGGGTAGCGGTCGGGTTTGCCCTGGTACTCCAACGGCACCGGGATTTTCAATTCCAGACATCGGCGGTGTACGGCCTCCTTATCGTTGAGGGCGTCGAGGGAGCCGGGGGAGGCTATCAGGAACCGCGAGAGCGTGCGGAAGCGTTCCCTCTGCCACGAGACGACATTCAGCGTCGCGGCCCCGGTACAGAAGAGTATCGGAGCGTCGTATCGTTCGAGGAGGGCGAGGAGGTATTCGGAATAGTTCGGGTCGGAGGCCGAACCGGGGAGCCAGTGGTGTTCGGCGACGTAGCGCGAGGCGAACGCCGGCGGCGTCCACGGACAGTCGGCGCGGGTCTGCGCCGCGATGACACGGTATCCGGCGCGCCCGAGCACGCGAACCGCCGCGAGGGAGGCCCGATATTTCGCGTCCGTGATGAGAACCGTCTGCATACTGCCACCGCCTTTCCCGCACAGTATAGCAAACTCCGCGGCGGATTACAAGCCGCCCCGCGAGTTTCTCTTGGCCCTTTTGCCCCGGGCCTATGCGTCTGACAAAGTTCCCTGCCTTCCGACGCGGACGGGCGTTTCCGCGATTCCCGGTTGCAAAATAAAGGAATTTCGGGTATAATGGGCCTGTTTGGCAGACAGGCATCGTATGTCTTCACCGGGAGGCGTATATGGCAATTATTGGAATCGATTTGGGCACGACAAATTCGCTTGCGGCGGTATGGCGGAATCACCGGGTAGAGCTGATTCCGAACGCGGCGGGGGAGTACATGACGCCGAGCGCGGTCAGCGTGGAGGACGACGGCACGATTTTAGTCGGACAGGCCGCGAAAGAACGGCTGGTGTCCCACCCGGACAGGAGCGCGGCGGGGTTCAAGCGCGACATGGGTACCGGACGGCGGTTTCGTCTGGGGGAACACGAGTTCAGTCCGGAGGAGCTGTCGTCGTTCGTACTGCGTTCTCTGCGCGAGGACGCGGAGCGTTATTTGGGCGAGGCGGTGACGGAAGCGGTCGTAAGTGTCCCGGCGTACTTCGCGGAGGGACAGCGCGCCGCGACGAAACGCGCGGCGGCCTTGGCCGGATTGAGGGTCGAGCGGCTGTTGAATGAGCCGTCGGCGGCGGCGGTGGCCGGGGAGCGCGTCGGGGAGGACGAGCAGAAACTGATACTGGTATTCGATTTCGGCGGCGGTACTTTGGACGTTTCGCTGGTGGAGATGTTCGAGAATGTCGTCAGCGTGGTGGCGGTGAGCGGGGACGTACACCTTGGCGGGCGCGACTTCGACGCCGCGATTGCGCGGGCGTTCTGTCAGGACTGCGGCCTGGAATGGAACCGCCTGACCCCGCGACAGCGCGGGAATCTACTCCATCAGGCGGAAGTGTGCAAAGTGGCGCTAAGCAGTCGGGAGCCGGTGCTAATGTCGGTCATGGACGGGGAAATCTCGGCGTCGCTGATTCTGACGAGCGAATGGTTGCTGCGCAAGTGCGGGGGGCTGTTCCGGCGCATGACGGCCCCGGTCAGGAAGGTGTTTCTCGACGCCGGAATGCCGCCAAGTGAATTAGACGATTTGATTTTAGTCGGCGGTTCCAGCCGCATGCCGACGGTGCGCTCGTACATTTCGCGCTTTCTGAAAAAGGAGCCGGTGCGGAAGTACCCGCCGGACACGGCGATAGCGCTGGGCGTGGGTATCTGCGCGGGCATGAAGGAGTACGCCAAGGACTTGCGCGACCTGATTCTGACGGACATTTGCCCGTTTACGCTGGGCGTGGATGTCATCAACCAGAGCGAGCCGGGGCGGCTGTTGATGTCGCCGATTATCGAGCGCAACAGCGTGTTGCCGACGAGCCGGATGGGCGTCTACAGCACGACGCGCGACAACCAGGACAAAGTAGAAATCCGGATTTACCAGGGCGAGAACCGCTACTGCGCCGATAACACGTATCTGGGGAAAATGGAACTGTCGGTGCCCCCGGCCCCGGCGGGGGAGCAGTCCATACGGATACGCTTTACCTACGACGTGAACGGCCTATTCGAGGCGGAGGCGGTGAACGACGTAGGGGAGAGTACGCGCCTGCTGTTGCGCAACGGCGACATGACGGAGGAGGAAGTCAGGGCGCGTCTGTTGGAACTGGAAAAGCTGAAATTACACCCGCGCGAACAGGCCGTGAACCGCGAAATCACGGCGCGCGGGGAGCGGCTGTACGCCGTGACAGTGGGGCGGGCACGCTACCAGGTCGGGCAAATGCTGGACTGGTTTCAGGCGCAGATGGCGACGCAGGACCCGTTAAAGATAGCGAGCGCGCGCCGGACGGCGGCCCGGTTTTTCGACGAGGTGGAGGCGTACTTGCAGAACGGGTGGCCGGACGGCGAGGAGCCGGAGGACGACGTATGAACAACTGGCCG
Source organism: uncultured Oscillibacter sp. (assembly GCA_946183175.1). Classification (GTDB taxonomy): domain Bacteria; phylum Bacillota; class Clostridia; order Oscillospirales; family Oscillospiraceae; genus Oscillibacter. Next base: position 11,602 of record CAMHBH010000038.1, on the reverse strand, counting down.
TGGGAGGAACTGGGTTTGCCGGGCCCCGTGGAACTTCCCGCGATTCGCCGCGCCTACGCGGAGCGGTTAAAGGGGGCGCGTCCGGAGGAGAATCCGGAGGGGTTCCAGCGGTTGCACAGCGCGTATCAGGCGGCGTGCCGGATAGCGCGGCGGGAGGCCGTACCGGAGCCGGAGACGCCCCAACCCGACACGGCGGAGGCCGTACCGGAACCGGAAAGCGCCGCGACGGAGCCAGACAGGCCCCCTTCTGAGACGGAGCCCGTACGGGAATGGGATTTCGAGCGGCTGTTCGCGGAGGGCGCGGCGGAGGAGCGCGGGCGGAGATTCCAAAAGTTATGGGCGTTGCGGCAGAAGAACATTCTCCGATACAACGCCTGGAGGCCGACGCCGCCCCGCGACACGGCGGAGACGGCGCTTGTATGGATAGGGGTCATGCGCGCGCTGTCGCTGATTGAGGAGTTGGTGTCGGGCGGGGCGGAAGCGCCGCTCTGGGAGGTATTCCGCAAGAGCGAGTTGTTCCGGTACGTCAAGGGACAGCCCGACTTCGTATTCGGGTTAGAGGCCTTTCTGGAAGAGTGCCCGGAGATTCCGGAGGCGGCCTGCGCGGCGCTGTTCCGGGGCTACGGGTTCGACACGCGCCCGGTCGCCCGGGAGTACGGGCCGCTGTACCGACTGTTAAGGGAGCGTATCCCGGAGGCGGGGCCCGCGCAGCCGAGGCTTTCTTTGCTACTGTGTCTGTTGGTTGCGGCGCTGGTGCTGAACCTGTTCGCGGATTCCCTCGTGATAGGGGAGCGCCGGAAGGAAGAGGTTCGCGTCTGGATGGAGCGGGATTTCGGGCTTGCGTTCGTGACGGAGGGCGGGGATACCCTGTACGACACGCGAGGGGAATTTCGTTTCCGGGCGCGCTGGGACGGCCCCCGCGATACGGCCAACGGCAGACGCGGATATGTCACGGACTACACGCAAGTGCGGTTGTCGCGGGAAATCGCCGGGTTCGCGGAGCGGCGGGAGTGCAGACTTTTCCCGCAGGGCGGGGACTTGAAACCCGGGGCCACGCGGGAAGATTACCTACGATTCCCGCTGACAGGTGCGGGGGCCGAGATTTCCGCGTTGGGGGAGTTACTGTCCGCCGCGCGGGGCGAAGCGTGGTACCGGGAACTCCCGCCGGACTACGTGCTTTATCTCTGCTGGCAGGACTGGAGTTTCTACGCCTACGACGCGCGAACCGACGAGTTCGACGGCGAGACGCTCCGGCGGTACTACGAGCGCTTTTTCGGCCCGGACTTGTGCCGGATTGTGCTGGAAGAGACGGGAATCGCGGTTTCGGACACGGGCGAGGTGCTCGTACTGTACCCGGAGAGCGGGAGCGTGAACGTGGACGGGCGGCCATTTTTCCACGTAGTAGGCGTGGAGGAGGCGCACCTACGCCCGAGGTACCACTATTTCCTGTCGCAAGACGGGCTTGAATTGTTCTGCGTGCCGACGGGCGGGCGGGTGTCGGAGCTGACTTTGGAGGCGCTCTACGGCATGGGGCGGACTGTGTACGAAGTCCGGGGCTTCCCGGACGCGCTGACAGTCTTCCGCGACACGATATGAAAACCGGACAGTGGAAAGTTTTTGAAGATAAAAAGCGGGCGTTCCGGAGGTTTCCCATCCGGAACGCCTTTTGGTACGCCCGATGCGATTCGAACGCACGACCTTCAGAGTCGGAGTCTGACACTCTATCCAACTGAGCTACGGGCGCGTATACTGCCACGACAAGGGGAAGTATACCACATTTTTTCGGGGCTGTAAAGTGGTTTTCCGAAATTTTTGGCGGCGGGGCGAATACGGGGCTGTCCCGGGATTGGGACAGCCCGTGGTGCCGGTGGTGGGACTCGAACCCACACGGTGTCGCCACCAACGGATTTTGAGTCCGTCACGTCTACCAATTCCATCACACCGGCGGCAAGCGCTATTATACACCCTCCGGAAACGGATTGCAAGAGGAATTTTCAGAATTTGTGCGAAAGTGTCCGGCATGGGAAAGCCTCCCCGGCGCGAAGCTCATTTCGGAAACGCCCCCTCCGCCGTTCCGCTGTGCGGGTTTCGTCGGCGACAGCGCGAAAGTCTCCCCCGGCGGCGGGGGAGACTGAAAGGCGCTTATTTCCCGTATGTTTCGATGAGACTGGCTTTTTTGAGGTCTTTTTCGTTCTTGTAATACTGTCTGGCCTTGGTGCCGAGGGCGGGGTCGATTTCGTCGAGCTGGGCGGCGATACTCTCTACTTGGGCGTCGCAGTTGGCCTCCATGGCGGTGACATCGTCCATTCTGGCGTAGACGATACGGATTTTGGCGGCTCTGGTCTGTTCGGCGGGGTCAAGCGCGAGAAATTCCTGGATACACTCCCCGATGAGGTTGTCCAACTGGGTATTGAAGGAGGCGCGGAGAACGTACAACTGCGCGAAAAGATTCTGTACGCGGGCCTCCTGTTCGGCTTGGGCCTTATCGGCGGCACTCTGCTGAGGGGCTTCCGGTTCGGGGGCGGCGGTATTCTGCTGGGGGGCTTCCGGTTCGGGCGCGACGGTATTCTGCTCGGGGGCTTCCGTATCCTCTTGGGGGGCTTCCGTCACCCCGGACAACTGCGCGGTGGGTTCGGGTTCGGGCGTCGCGACAGGTTCGGGTTCCGGTATCGCGACGGGCGTCGGTTCCGGTATCGAGACAGGCGCGGGGGGTTCCGGCGTGGGTTCCGGTATCGCGGCGGATACGGGCGGCTCCGGTTCGGGTTCGGATGTCACGGCGGACACGGGCGGCTCCGGCGCGGTTGTCGTACCCGTATCGGGCGCGGTTGTCGTACCCGTATCGGGCGCGGTGGTCGTGCCCGTGTCGGCGACGGGTTCGGGCGAAGTAGCCGTATCCGTCGCGGGGGCGGCGTCCGATTCGGCGGCGGGTTCGGACACGGCGGCGCTGTCCGGGGTAGTCAGGAACTGCGACGCCGCCTCCTCCAGTGACATACTGCCGTCGGCGATGGCGGCCTCCATTTCGGGGGTCAGTTCGATGGTCGGTATCCGGAAGTCGTGTTCGAGTTCCTGCACAATCTGCTCGTTCTCCGAACTCTTGGCCGTGACCTGTTCCTCGTTCATGGTGGCATTCTGCGCGACGGACGCCACGGTTTTGAGCCGCGCCCACTGCGTGGCGACTACGACGGCAATCGCGACCGCGACGACCGCGACGGCCCCGATGATGATGGTTTTTTTGTTCATGTCAACCCTCTTTTCGTATGCGTGTGAAATCGGCTGATAGTAAGACGCTTTCCGGGTTCGGAAAGTTCCGTATTACGGGCCGGGGGAGATTATACCATGCAAGGGCGCAAAAGAAAAGGGGAAATTTACGTCATTCTCCGCCGGCAAACGGCCTTGAAGGGTTCCTGTAGGGCGTGTAAGACCTTCTGCCACGGCGTGACCGCGCCGCCGCAGGGCTCGACCATCAGCGACAGTACCTCGGCGCGGTTGGCCGCCAGTACGTCCGTCAGGAGTTTGTCGCCCAGCATGGCGGTACTCTCCCGCGAGGCGTCCGCGCGGGCTATCGCGGCCCGGATTCCGCGTGTCGACGGCTTCCCGGCGTGTCCCTGATACGGCACCCCGAGTTCCGCGCAGAACTCCCGTACCCGCCGCCCCGAGCGGTTGTTCGAGACTATCATAAAAGTAATGCCGTGGGCGTGCAGGTCGGCAATCCAGGCGCGGAGGCGGTCGTCCGGACGCCGGACGCGTTTCGGGGCTAACGTAAAGTCCAAGTCGCTCAGCAGAAGCGTGACGCCCAGAGACGCGAGGACTTCGGGCGTAAGGTCGGAGTAGTGCTGGTAGAGGCGGGCGGGAATCAGGGAAAGCGACATAGGAAGCTCCTTTTTCGCATACTCTTCAGGGAAGGCAAGCCAGAGGGAAAGGGGAATGTGTCGTGCAGCTTTACTACGCAGTGACGGCGGCGGACTTCGTGGAGGCAGTCGGGCGGGGGCGGCGGTTCGTACACGTCGCCTACCGGGTGGGGGGACAGTCGGAACTACTGCGGCAGGCCCCGCCCCTACAGACACACGGCGATTTCATGTCGGTGAGCGACCGCGACGCTGGAATTGTGGAGCGTCCGGAGGCGTTGTGCGGCGCGGTGGCGCGGGAATGTGCGCGGCGGGGGTACCGGGGGGTGGTACTCGATTTCGAGGCCGAACCCCGCGACGACTTGCGCGCCTTCGCCGCGCTACTCGAAACGCGTCTCCGCGAAAGCCGCCGCGCGCTGTACGTGCCGGGCACCTACGCCGACGCCGCGCCCGACGCCGTGGAGTTAGTCTGTACGGCGGTCTCCGGCGGGAACTTTCAGGAGTATTTGAGCGAAATTCTACGCAGGCGCGGCGGCGGGAAGCGCGTAGCGCTGGACGTACAGCGTTTACGAATGGACTTCCAGTTACCCGCGCCGACGGGCGAGGGCATGCCGATGGAGGCCGACGCGTTCGAGGAATTGCGGGCCGGGAAGGCGGTGTACTTTTCGCCGGACTTGTGCGCGCGCTATTTTACTTGTACGCGCAACGGACAGGCGCATTTCGTGCTCTTCGACGACGCCGACACGATAAAGCACAAGTTACGAATCGGGGCGGCGTATGGAATTGAGACGGCGTTCTTACAGTGGCCGGAAGTCCGCGACATCGCCGATTCGCTGTCATAAATCCGCTTCTCCATACTTTTCCATTACAGCGCGTTCCCACGCCCCTTTCTCCTGTTCCATCAGGGCCGGGTTTGCGTACTCCGACAGGACGCCCCGCAGATTCTTTTTCCGTGTCCGCTTTTTGTTGTCTGCAAACTCATCCATCATCATGACGATACCTTTCTTAATGATTACAGCACCCGCTAATCCCGTTGCAATTCGTCTGCCTGTATGGTAGAATCCTTTCGTTAGGAGGTGTTTGCATGAGCGAAAACGCTTACAGCATTCAGGTAGACCCCGCGCTGGCGCGTGAGGCGCAGGTCGTTTTGAGACGGCTTGGTATGGATGTTTCATCCGCGGTCAGCATTTTCCTCCGCGACATGGTTCGCAATAACGGCGAGCCTTTCCGGGCACGGAATCCGGAACCGTGCGCGGGGGAAATCCCGAATGACGAAACACTTGCCGCCTTTGCGGAACTCGACAACGGCGGCGGGGATTGGTTCGACGGAAGCACAGAGGAGTATATCGCCAAACTGTTGGAGGATGAAGCGTGTTAAGGGTAAAGGAATCTCAACAGTTTCGTCGGGATATCAAGAATTGCCTAAAGCGTCACAAGGATATGGGACGGTTTCAGGAAATTCTTGACACGCTGAGAAAGCCGGAGGACTTGCCGCCCAGAAACCGCGACCACACCCTGATTGGGGACTATATCGGCTACCGGGAATGTCACATTGAGCCGGATTGGCTTTTGATATACCGCTATAACGAGGACGGACTGTTTTTGTACCGTATGGGCACACACTCTGATTTATTCCGGTAAACTGAACGTTGCCTACAGCGCCCGCCAGCCCTCGGGGCGCAGGCGCGACAAATCCTGTCCGGCGCGCGCGATTTCCGACAACATTACTTCCTTGTCGGCGTTGAGCGTCCCGCGCAACGACAGATAGTTGCTCGCGTGGTTCATCCGGAATACGCTCCCCGGACTGTCCAGCGCCGACACCAACAGCCGCGTTTCTTCGAGTACCTGTACGCGGTCGAGGAGGCGGAAAGACCCGTCGTGTACCCAGTCGTAAAGCGGCGTGCCCGGCTCTACCATGAGCGTCAGGAGGCCGATGTACTCCGGGTTCATGTCGTTGAACGCGCGCGCGGTCTCTACGGCGTGTTCTTGGAGGAGTTCCGGGCCGCCAAGTCCGGTAATCGCCGTCACCGACAGCGCGATACCGTTCCGGCGAACCTTGCGCCCCATGTCCACAATTTCCGCGGCGGTGTGGCCCTTGCGCATACGCTCCAGTACGCGGTCGCTCCCGGATTCGAGGCCCATATAGACCATCGTCAGGCCCTTTTCGCGCAGGGTACGGAGTTCGTCTTCCGCGCGGACGCGGATACTTGCCGGCGACGCGTAACAGGTCACGCGTTCGCACTCCGGGAAGAGTTCGCGCACGGTGTCAAGAATCGTGTAAAGGTCGGCGGCCTTGCGGACAAGCGCGTCGCCGTCGGCGAGGAAGACGCGCCCGACATGCGAATAGGCCGCGCGGGCAAGACGGAAATCTTCGAGGATGTCGTCGAGCGGGCGGAGGGCGAAACGTTTGTCCTTGTACATGGAGCAGAACGCGCAGGTATTGTGACTGCACCCGTAGGTGACTTGTACGATGAGGCTGTAGGCCTCGGACGGCGGGCGGTAGACGCTTCCATAATAACGCATACGGTTTCCTTTCTGTTGCGCGGCGGGGAGACAAGAAAACGGTCAGGTTTCAGGGAAAAAGTCTCCCCCGTGTCAACGGGGGAGGCAGGGCGCAAGGCCCGGAGGGGGCATGTCGCCCGGTATTGCATTAGTCAGCCTTGGGGCCGGCGGCGGCGACTTCCGCGCTCATGTGCGTGTACTTCTTGAAGTTCTCGCGGAAACTCTTGGCGAGCATTTCGCAACGCTTGCGATACTCGTCCTTGTTCTCCCACGTATTGACGGGGTCGAGAATCTCGGACGGTACGCCCGCGATAGCCTTGGGCACCTGTACGCCGAACGTCTTGTCGGTGAAGAACTCGCCCTTTTCGATGTCGCCGTTGAGGGCGGCGGTGACCATCGCGCGCGTGTACTTCAGGCTCATGCGCTTCTGCTTGCCGTTCTCGTCGTGTACGCCGTTCCACCCGGTGTTGACGAGGTAGACATTGGCCCCGGAGTGTTCGACTTTCTCGGCGAGCATTCCGGCGTACACGGACGGGTCGAGGGGCAGGAACGGCGCGCCGAAGCAGGTCGAGAACGTCGGCACGGGTTCCTCAATGCCGATTTCGGTACCGGCGACCTTGGAAGTAAAGCCGGAGACGAAGTAATACATAGCCTGTTCGCGGTTGAGCTTGGAAATCGGGGGCATGACGCCGTAGGCGTCGGCGGTGAGGAAGACCACGGTCTTGGGCACGCTGGTGCTCATGCCGGACAGCTCCGCGTTGGGGATATAGTCGACGGGGTAGCCGACGCGGCTATTGACGGCGAGGGAATCGTCGAAGAAGTCGAACTCGCGGGTCTCGGGGTCCATGACGACGTTTTCGACGAGGGCGCCGAACTTGATGGCGTGGTAAATTTCGGGTTCGCCCTCTTCCGTGAGGTTAATGCACTTGGCGTAACAGCCGCCCTCGAAGTTGAAAACGGAATCGTCGGCCCAGCCGTGCTCGTCGTCGCCGATGAGGGCGCGGTTGGGGTCGGCGGAAAGGGTGGTCTTTCCGGTGCCGGACAGGCCGAAGAATACGGCGGTATCGCCGCCCTTGCCGATATTGGCGGAGCAGTGCATGGGGAACACGCCCATTTTCGGGAGGACGTAGTTCATGACGGAGAAGACGGACTTCTTGATTTCCCCGGCGTACTGACTGCCGCAGATGAGCACCATGTGTTCCTCGTAGTTCACGAGGATAATGGCCTCGGAGCGGGAGCCGTCGATTTCGGGAATGCACTTGAAGCCGGGCACGGCGATAATGGTATAGTCAATGCTGAAATCCTTGAGTTCGTCGGCGGTGGGGCGGCGGAGGAGCTGGTGGATGAACATATTCTGGGAGGCCAGCTCGGTGATGATACGGAAATTCTGCTTGTATTTGGGGTCGGCCCCGGCGAAGCCGTCGAAGATGAAGATTTCGCGGCCCTGCAAGTAGGCCTTGGCCTTGGCGAGAATGGCGTCGTACTTCTCTTTCTCGATGGGCATATTCACGTCGCCCCACGCGATTTCGTCATGGACGGCGGGCGTATCGACGATGAACTTGTCCTTGGCACTGCGCCCGGTGTACTTCCCGGTCTTGACGACGAGCGCGCCCGTCTTGGACAGCGTGCCCTCGCCGCGACGGAGCGCGTGTTCGGTCAACTGCGCGGGGTTGAGATTCCGGTAGACCGCGCAAGGATTGATAATGCCGATTTTTTCGAGGCCGTAGGTTTCCATAGGTGACATTCCTCCGTGTGTGGAAAAAATTTGTGGTGGGAAAGTCCGTTCCGGACAGTCCGGGAGGCATTATACTCGCTTCAAACGGGAATAGCAAGGTTTTTTACAAAATTTCGCGCGGATATGCAGAAAAAGACAGTGACGGCCCCGCCGTCGTCACGGTGTGCATTGCGGAAGGCTACTTTTTGCCCAGGATTTCCCGGCGGATGTAGTCGAACGCGGCGTCCTCGCCCTCGTCGCGGAGTTTGAGGAGCATGGATTCTATGAGGTCAGACGTTGCGGGGTGAATCAGGAGACGCTTTTCCTTGCCGCGTAAGAAGAACTCGTAAGGGTCGGCGTCGGTGTACTTGTCGCCGCGATAGACCTTACTCGCCGCGACGCGGTCGCAGAACATCTCCGCGACGTACTTTTTGGGCATTTCGACGCCGCAGATACCCTCCCCGTTGAGGCCGTAGTCCGTCCAATACTCGAAATGGTGCTTATTGCGGCCCTTGTGGTGCAGCCACGAGGCGCTGTAGCCGTACTCGCGGCGCTGGGCGTCGTTGGGGCTGCGGTCGCCCTGAAAGTAGCGGGCCCCGGCGAGGAACTCCACGGGGGAATACTTCGAGAGGTCGTGCGTGAGGCCCTGCCAGTAGAGGCCGAGGCGGAAACAGGCCTGCCGGACGAGTTTCCGGTGCTGGTGGACGGTTTTCCAGTGGGCGAGAATGTGTAACAAGGCGGCACTTCCTCTCTGAAACCCGCATACGGGGCGGCGGAACGGGGAAACCTGTGGCGGGGTGGTGGCATGGAGAGCGGAATATACGGCTGTCCGCGCGCGTGGGCGGAGTGGTTGCCGCCGGGGGCGCGGCGAGTGCGGACGCGCGCGGGAGTACGGCGGCGGTCGTGGGGCGTGCTGGCCCTGACGCCCGACGGGTGCCGGAAGTTACGGTGCGCGGAAATCGACTGCGGCTTACTGCTGATACCGGGGAGCTGTACGGCGGAGGCGTTGCCGCGGGTACGGGCGGGGCGGGCGGCGTCCTACGGGCTTTCGCCGCGCGACAGCCTGACGTTTTCGAGTTTGGAGGAGCCTGTGCTGTGCGTACAGCGGGCGTTACCCGCGCCGGGGGGCGGGGTCATAGAGCCGCAGGAGATACCGCTTCCCGGACTGCCCGCGCCGTTCGAGGACTTTCTGCCGCTGTTGGGACTGTGGCTGTTGCGGGGGCCTTGCGTACCGCAACGGGGCGCGGCGTACTTTTTGCGGCGGTGGTGTCAGCGCTTTTCGGGTTCGGGATAGTCTACGCCGAAGGTGTCGACGCGGATACTTTGAATGGTTTGGGGCTTTTTGGGCTTGTCGTCCATCATATTGCGCGGCACGCGCGAAATGGCGATTGCGGCGTCGGTGCCCTGGATGACCTGTCCGAAGGCGGCGTACTGCCCGTCGAGGTGTCCGGCGGGGGCGACCATGATGAAGAACTGACTCCCGGCGGAATCGGGGTCCATGGTGCGGGCCATCGACAGCACGCCGGTGACGTGGCGGATATCGTTCCCGGCGAAGCCGTTGCCGGAGAACTCCCCGCGGATTTCGTAGCCGGGGCCGCCTGTTCCGGTGCCGTTAGGGCAACCGCCCTGAATCATGAATCCCGGGATACAGCGATGAAAAATCAGGCCGTCGTAAAATCCGCTGTTGGCGAGGGAGATAAAGTTCCGGACGGTATTGGGTGCCTTGTCGGGGTAGAGTTCGGCGCGCATGATTTGCCCGTCCTGCATGGTAATGGTGGCAATGGGGTTTTTGGTGTCGGACATGGTGAAAACTCCTTTCCCGCTGTGTCAGCGGTTCCATTCCTTACGGTGGCGGTCGATTTCCCGCTCGGCGTCGCGCTTGGCGATGGTGGCGCGTTTGTCGTAGTTCTTCTTGCCCCGGCAGAGGCCGATTTCCAGCTTGACGCGGGCGTTTTTGAAGTAGACGCTCAGGGGGATGAGGGTGTAGCCCTCCTCGCGGACGAGCGCGTGTAATTTCCGGATTTCGCGCCTGTGCATGAGCAGGCGTCTGTCGCGCACAGGGTCTTTGTTAAAGATATTGCCCTTCTCGTAGGGCGAAATGTGCATGCCGTGGACGAAGAGTTCCCCGTCGCGGACGGAGCAGTAGGAATCCTTGAGATTGAGCGTCCCGGCGCGAATGGACTTGACTTCCGTGCCGGAGAGCGAGATTCCGGCCTCGTAGCGCTCCTCGATGAAGTAATCGTGGCGGGCCTTGCGGTTCTGGGCGACTTGCTTGATACCTTTTTTTTCCGTGGCGCTCCCCTCCTTTCCGGGAAAGTATACCACAATTTGGGCGCGGTTGCAATCGCCGACGCGAGAAAGTTCGCGTATATAGAAAAGTACCGATAATCACGCAGTTGACTTTCCTTTCGCCGTGGGCTAAAATAAAAATATTCCGTCGGGCGGCGGGAAATTTGTAACACAAATTTCATCTTACGGTTACTGAAAATCGGGGCGCTTTGTGCTATAATCAAAAAATGTGCGGTTTTCTGGAAAATAGTTTCCAAATCTTCTCATTTCCGCGATATCCAGGGGAGGTTGATTGAATGTATTGGAAGAAAATAAAAAGTTTGACTGCCTTTATCATACTTCCGCTACTGCTTACATCCTGCGCGGCGACGCCGGCGCGGAACAGCGTGGAGCGTGCGACGGGATACAGCGCGGGCAATTACCTGCGCTTCGTGGACGAAACCCCCGACACCGTAGACCCGCAGTGTACCTCGGAATACTACACCGTGCCGCTGAACGTATTCGACAGGCTGGTAGAAGTAGGCTCCGACCCGGAGAGCGGGAGGAGCGAAATCGTGCCGTCGCTGGCGGAGTGGTGGACGGTCTCGCCGGACGGCCTGACCTACACGTTTCATTTGCGGGAGGGCGTGACGTTCAGCGACGGCTCGCCGCTGACGGCGTCAGACGTAGGTTTCACGTTCCGGCGGCTGCTGACGCACCCGGACGCGTGCAATCAGGACATCGCGGTCTCGATTCTGGGCGCGCGGGAGTTGATGGAAGGACGCGCGGCATCTCTGGCGGGCTTCCGCGAGGAGGGCGACTACGATTTCACCTTCACGCTGGCGGAACCCTACGCGGCGTTCCTGGCGTGCCTGTCGACGCCGGGGGCGTCGATTCTCGACGAGGAGAGCACGACCGGGGCCGGGGAACTGTTCGGCAAAGTCCCGGAGGCGACGATTGGCACGGGGTCGTTTATCTTTGAGGAGTGGACGCCGGGAATACGTATGCTTCTGACGGCGAACGAAAACTGCTGGGCGGGGCCGCCGCGCTGTGACGGGCTGGACATTCAACTGGTGTCCGATTCGGAGGCACAGAGGCTCATGTTTGAGAAGGGGGAACTCGATATTCTCGACCTGGACACCATGGGCACGGAGGCGGAGTTCTTCGTACACGGCGACATCTACCAGGACAAGCTCCGCCACGGGCCGCGCGTGGGGATTAGCTACATTGCCCTGAATGAGAGTATCGAACCGCTCAACGACGCAATGTAGCT